>CABUPJ010000012.1 GCA_902493335.1 uncultured Porphyromonadaceae bacterium | reverse complement strand
ACAATCTCCGACACAAATGTTAACGGAGATCTCGACCGCAAAGGTAAAAGTTAACCAAGAAGTTCACCGTCTCTGTCTTACTTATTAACAATCTCCGACACAAATGTTAACGGAGATCTCGACCGCAAAGGTAAAAGTTAACAAGATTTCAGGCCTCCGGCCTGAGGGCTTGCCGGCGATTTTCGCGGCGCGAAGCTATGGACTCCAAGGGCTTCAGCCCTTGGAGTCCAACGCGTTAGCTACTACGGCTGAAGCCGTAGTTCCATGCCGATAGTAGCCGTAAGTCACCGGGCATCTGCGCCTTCCGCGATAGTCGGGAGACTATCGCGTCCCGGGAGCTCTGATTAATAAAGGAAACCGAAAAGCCACATGGGTATCTTGTTGCCGAGGCCGGCCTCTGTATCGTCGACGATGACATAGCTGTCGGGAAGGTCTGCAATCTGCTTATACTTTTTGCCTTTGCCTCCTATCTCAAAAAGATATTTCTCATCGACAAGCAAATCACCGCACTCGGGTTCGTAAAGCTTATGAGCGGGCGCGAGCATCGACGCGACAAATGTCTCGCGCACGGTGCCGATTTCGTTGAGGCTGCTCAGCGCGGCCATGATGTCGGTATTGTCAAACAGCACATTCTCGGGCTTGGCGACTGATTTTGGCGAACGCCAGCCGCTATGAAGAGAACGGAGGACAGCCCCCCTGTCAAGCAGCTCAAACATTCGTACGACCATGTTGCGCGACACCTGTATCTTCTGGCTCAGCGACTGTACGTTGAGGCTGAACGGCACTTCGGTCGACATGATGTAAAGCAGCTTTTTCAGCTTATAGAGTGTCTCATATTCTATCTTCTCAGCCGCGGGCAGATCGCGCATAATGGTCGTTTCGACGCTGCGCTCTACCCTGCCATAATAGTCTCCCTCTGTCCTGTCGGCCTTGAAATAAGGGTAGTATCCTTTGCCGAGGTATTGCGAAAAAAGCGGGAGGACTTTCCTGTCGCCAAGCCTGCCGATTATATCCCAGGCTATTCTGCTATGGTTTTTCAGTAAATCTTCTATCTCGACCGGAGCGATGTCAGCTATATCCATAAATTTCAACCATTCACGGAACGAAAGGCCATAAAGGCGATAGGGAATGCACCGGCGGCTCAGGTCGGCGAGGGCCGCGTCGAGATGGATGATGGAACTGCCGGTAAAGACGACGTGATAGTCGGGATAGCTGTCGTAAATATTTTTAAGCTCACGCTGCCAATTGCCTTCATAGAGGTGTATCTCGTCAAGAAAGAGATGAGTGCCACCGTGTGCCTCATGCCAATCGACGAGGTCTATCAGCTTGTTGCCGGTAAACCACATATTGTCGCAAGAGGCATAGAGCGCCTGCTCTGAAACGCCGAACTGTTCCTTAATTCTTTGCAGAAGCATTGTAGTCTTACCGACACCGCGCGCACCCTTTATCATTACCTGCCTCGCATCCCAGCTGATATCGGCGTAAAGATAGCGATGAATCAAGGCGTCGATCTGGCTTACAAGCCTTTGCGAAGTGCGAATGAGATTTTCCATATAATGAAATTTTTGCAAATATAACGAAAGTGCTCTTTACAAACAACACTTTCATCTTAAAAATGCTCTTTACAAACAACACTTTTGACAAAAAGTGCTTTCTTGAGAGAACATTTTTTGTTAAAAATGCTTTATTTGGAGAGCAGTCCGGAGCTAAGACGCCGCTTCTTAACTGTCACTCCATATAATTTACAATACGGTTGGCGGGATTAAGGACGATCTGGTCTGAAAGGACAAGTTTTTTGACCATGTGAAGTGTTCCCTGTTTATATTTCCGGAAGTGGGCAGAGGCGATATGTGAGCGGTAGGCTTCCTGAGAGGCATAGGTCTCAAGAATCGTAATGTTGCAGGGATTGTCTTTTTCCTGTAAGGCATACATGGTTAACACACCCGGCTCGGTGCGCAGTGAAATTTCGCCGACCTCGGTTGCAAACCTGATATACTCGTCAAGATATGCAGAATCGACCTCGATTTTTGAGAGACGAACTATACCATCGGCCGACACGGGCTGTTTTTCACACATTGCCGGTTGATGTATCAACATTGTCATCAGTGCAATTATTAATATTGTATATAGCTTCACGGTGAATCCTTCGTTCTATTTTTCAATCAAAACTTTCCTGCCGTTTACGATATATACACCGGGCGCGAGCGACGTTAAATCAGAAGAAGTGTGCGACACGATTTTTCCTCGTAGATCATACACTTTGTCGTTATAGCGATAATTATCAGCAACAACATCTTCTATACCGCTTGAGCCACCTGCTGAAAGTGTTACTGTCACGTTGCCGCTGCCCAAAATAGATCTGAGTTGCTGACCCGTATAATTACCGTCGATTTTTCCCAGATGCGTGAAGTCGTAGGCGTTAACATCGTAATAGATAACGAACTGATTGCCGAGATATAAGACAAGGTCACCGGGACGAGCGGCGAAATATTTGTCGTTACGGGGCAATGACTCCGGAAGGCTGCCGACTTTCTCCATACCGGCGTAATCGCGCATACTGATGGTGACAGGTCCTGATGCGAGCAGTTTCATCAGGGCGTCAGACGACGAATTGTCGTTAAGCGTGGCATCAAGAGTTGTGTTATCGCCGACTTTTATTGTAATTTGCTTTTTTGCCATATCTGTTTTATTTAAAGATGAATAATCGATGTCTTTAAGCCATTTTTCAATTAAAGCCGCGGCGTTTGAGGTCTGCGAAGACCTTATCCATAAACTCGGAGTAAGGAAATTTCCGCCGGGAATCAGACGCTTGGCATCGCTTTCGACACCGCTTATGCCGCTGCTTGCGCTCGACACAATCAGACCGATGTTCTTGCCGGCCATTTTCGAGCCGTTGTTGAAAAGGAATGTCTGTAGAGGGGCGGCCATATTGCTCCACCAAAGGGACGCACCGATGATGAATGTATCATATTCGTCGAAATTTACATTGACGGAGTCGATGGCCGGATAAGAAGCGGGATTATCGGGATTATTTCTTATGGCAGAAATCAAAGCGCTGCCTATGGCATAGTTGTTGGCGGCGTAGTCAAGTCCTTTCTCGGCAGGCTCGACACGGACGACGTCGGCATCAATCTGTTTGCAAAGCTCGCCGACGATTCTATGCACATTGTTGGTGTAACTGTAATAGACTACCAGAGTTTTTGAATGAGCTATGGCAACCGTAGCCAAAAGCATCAGTGTCATCATTAATTTCTTCATATCCATTATATTTCAGTTGTTACGGCGGGTAATTTTTAAACACACTGCAAAAATAGGGCAGCGAAAGGAACCTGAATATCCAAAATTTTGGCAATTATTATCAAAAACATGGAATGTCGAGAAAAAAGATTATGGATTATTCGTAAATTTGCATCTGACAATCAAGGATGTATCCATGCCTAAAATTCTTAATGTCACCAAAACATCAGATTACAGCGGCTACCACGGACTGACAGACCGACATCCGCTGATAACGGTCATCAATTATGCGGAAATCTCACCGATACGCCATAGCCTGAACAGATATGGGGTATACGGTGTATTCGTACAGGACGACAATGACCTCGACCTGACGTATGGATGCGGCAAATACGATTACATGGACGGTTCGCTGATATGTGTCGCGCCCGGACAAATTGGCGGGAAAGAGGACAATGGCGAAAGAGACTCGATAGGCGGCTGGGCAATGCTTTTTCATCCTGAGTTAATACACGGCACTCAGCTCGAAAAAGATATTAAAGGTTATTCTTTTTTTGACTACAGTGTCAACGAAGCGCTGCACATGAATGAGAATGAACATAAAATCATTGTGACGATACTCCAGCATATCAGAGCGGAAATAGAAAACCCTCGGGATGATTTCCAAAACGAGATATTAGTCGGCTATATCTCGCTGATGCTTAAATACTGCCAGCGTTTCTATCACCGGCAGTTTCTCACCAGAAAGCATACTAACAATGACATACTTTCGAAATTCGACAGTTTTCTTAACGGATATTTTGCCGACAACCTTCCGTCAGACAAAGGACTTCCGTCGGTTAATATCTGCGCCGAACACCTCTGCATGTCAACCAATTATTTCAGCGACCTGATAAAAAAGATGACCGGAGAGAGTCCGGGGCGACATATCCGCCAGTTTATCGTTCGACAGATCAAGAACGAACTCGCTTCTGGGCTGTCAGTGGCCGAAGCGGCCTATAAACTCGGTTTTGATTACCCGGCACATCTGAGCCGCATGTTCAAAAAAGAAACGGGACTGACGCCGACAGATTATATCAGATTACGAAATAAATAACTCATATTATTCATTAAAGAGGCAGGCCGCGGTAGTGCGGTCTGCCTCTGTGTATTGACTGTGATTTTAGGTATTTACAGGTCGAGCTCGGTGTATTTGAGACCCCATGCTTCGGCGACGCCGCGGAAGGTGACTTTGCCTGCGACGATGTTGACACCGTCGGCCAGACCCGGGTCACGCTCGCAGGCTTTCTTCCAGCCCATGTCGGCCAGACGCAGAGCGTAGGGAAGCGTGGCGTTTGTCAGCGCAAGGGTCGAGGTGTAAGGCACAGCGCCGGGGATGTTGGCAACGGCATAGTGAATGACACCGTCGACGGTATAGACGGGTTCGGAGTGTGTCGTGGGGTGAGATGTCTCGAAGCATCCGCCCTGGTCGATGGCGACGTCGACCATGACCGAACCGGGCTTGAGCAGTTTCACCATATCTTTTGTAATCAGATGGGGGGCTTTGGCGCCGGGAATGAGCACCGAACCGATGACGAGGTCGGTCGCGGGCAGCTCTTCCTCGATGTTGTGGCGCGACGAGTAGAGTGTCCTGACGTTTTTAGGCATCACTTCAGCAACATGGCGCAGAATGTCGAGCGAGACGTCGGTTATGGTGACGTCGGCACCCAGACCTGCGGCCATCAGGGCGGCGTTGCGTCCGACGACACCGGCACCGAGGATGAGCACCTTCGCCGGCCTGACACCGGGGACACCTCCCATAAGCAGACCGCGTCCGCCCTGCGGTTTCTCGAGGAAACGCGCGCCTTCCTGAACCGACATGCGGCCGGCGACCTCACTCATAGGCACGAGCAGCGGCAGACGGCGGTTGCGGTCGGTGACTGTCTCGTAAGCGATACATGTGGCTCCCGAAGCCAGCATGGCTTCTGTCAGCTCGCGGTCGCTGGCGAAGTGGAAATATGTAAACAGGAGCTGTCCTTTTCTGACAAGTTTGTATTCGGGCTCAATCGGCTCCTTGACCTTTATGATCATGTCGGCCGTCGCATAGACGTCTTCGATTGTCGGTAATATCGTAGCGCCGGCATCTTCATATTGCTTGTCGCTGAAGCCGCTGCCTTCGCCGGCGGTATGCTGTACGTAGACTGTGTGGCCGTGTGCCGTCATCTCTTTGACGCCGGCGGGTGTTATCGCCACCCGGTTCTCGTTGTTTTTAATCTCTTTGGGAACTCCGATTAACATAATTGAGTGTTTTTTAAGGTGTTAAAATTGTTAGTTAATTCAATGAACTGTCGTTCGTGGCAGCGCGTAAATGTAAAATAAATTTTTGGTTCTGCAATCGCAATTTTTTATGTTTTAAAACAGCAAAAAGCCACATATTTTCAAAAATACATGGCTTTTTGCTGTCCACACGAGATGTGGCGTACTTTAGATTTTGGTATGAGGATAGATCTTGATGCTCGTGCCGGTATGGGCTTTGATAAACTCACCGTTGTCTTTATAGAACAGCTCGGTGTCGGGCTGTCCGGCTTTCTCGGCTTCGATGACATAGAAGCTGCCGTCAAAACGCTCGTAGTAGTCAACATCGTCGACGCGGTAATCGCTATAGCCGCCGGCGTTGAAAGCGGCCTGGACAGCCTGAGGCAACTGGTCGATGCGCTCAAGGTCGGTCTGGGTCATCACCCATTTGGCGTCGTCGGCAAACCAGACTTCCACGTCCTGACGGTATTCGTTGTCGAACTCTGCGACAAAATAGCCTTGGTCTTTTTCCCACTCGGCGCGTTCGGAAGCGCCGGGATAGATGGCGTCGAGGGCCTTGCGGAGCCTGATGGCGTTTTCGGTGTCAATCGTATTGTCGTCATCATCGCTGCACGAGGCAAAGGCTGTGGCCGTCACTGTCATCATTGCGGCGACGAGAAGATAGAGATACTTTTTCATAATAATCATTTATTCAATTTACCGGATTTATAATTCACTAAGGGGATAACGGTCACGGACGGCGGTTTGTTCACGCTCAGCGCACTATTCTGACCCCGGCCCGCAGCCGTTCGGTAGCATCACCCCTTATGACCGTCACGGGCAGAGTTTCGAGAGCCGCGAGACGCTCGGCCGTGGCGACGTCCTCGAGGGGTATGCGCACGATTTGAGACCAATTGAGATAAATACGCAGCAACAGTTCTCTGAAATGCACGACGGCACGGAATACCCCGGGGTCGATGTCTTCTATATCGTCGCCGGTCAGCACCGCGACAAAACCACCGTCGTCGGGACGGTAAAGGAGGTCATAAGTCATGATTATAAGGTTTTTGCAGCTTAAAAAATGACCGCCGTCATGGCATCCACGGCGGCGGTCGGTCGTTATGTTACAGATGTTTTTGTCCTTTAATCTCTGTTGCCGAAGATGCGCAGCAGATAGAGGAAGAGGTTGATGAAGTCGAGGTAGAGGTTGAGGGCGCCGATGGTGGCGAGACGGCCCGTGGCTCCGGTCGGAGCAGTCATGGCCATATTCTTGATCTGCTGGGTATCCCAGGCGGTGAGGCCTACGAAGATAAGCACACCGGCGTAGGTGATGATCCACATCATGGTCTCGCTCTTGATGAACAGGTTGACAAGAGTGGCGATGATGATGCCGAAGAGGGCCATGATAAGTATCGACCCCATGCGCGAGAGGTCGTTGGAGGTGAAATAGCCGTAGATGCTCATGGCGGCGAATGTGCCGGCTGTGACGAAGAAGGTCGTGGCTATCGTCTCATGGGCATAGGCGAGGAATATCGGCGCCAGCGTCAGGCCGTTGACAGCGGCGAAGACATAGAAGAGCAGCGAAGCCACGGGGCTGCTGAGTTTATTGATGGCGGCTGTGATGGCGATGACTATGCCGACTTCGGCGATAAGGAGCCCCCACATCAGCCACGAGTGGTTATACATAAGAGTCCAGAAGGCCTGGCTCTGTGACGCCCATAGCGAAACAAAGGCCGATACGAGCAGACCAAGCGTCATCTTGAAGTAGACACGCTTCATCACCGACGAAACGGTCGAGACCATGGTGCGATTCTGATAAGAATCATAAGGAGTGTTGTTCATATCAATGTGTTTAAAGATGAATTATATATATGTTTTTACATGCGTTCGGGAACCTTTATGCCGAGAAGAGCCATACCCGAGGCGATGACACGCGAGGTGGCGTCGCAGAGAGCCAGACGCAGCGAACGCACGGCATCGTCGCTCTCGCGGAGCACGGGGCAGTCGTGGTAGAACTGGTTGTATTCTTTGGCGAGGTCATAGACATAGTTGGCTATGAGCGCGGGCGAATAGCTGCGGCCTGCCTCGGCGACGACGCCGGGGTATGAGGCGAGGCGCTGAATCAGGGCGATCTCTTTCTCGCAGGGAACGACTGCCGAATAGCCGACTGCGGCCGTACCGGCCTCGGCGGCACGACGGAGCACCGAGCGGATACGGGCGTAGGTATACTGGATGAAGGGACCTGTATTGCCGTTGAAATCAATCGATTCCTTGGGATTGAAGGTCATATTCTTGCGCGGATCGACCTTGAGCAGGAAGTATTTGAGAGCGCCGAGACCGACGATTTCGGCGATGGCGTCCATCTCTTCAGGGGTGAGACCGTCGGTCTTGCCGAGCGATTCCGACACCTCGCGGGCGGTGTCGACCATCTCGGCCATGAGGTCGTCGGCGTCGACGACTGTGCCTTCGCGACTCTTCATGCGGCCCTCGGGCTGCTCGACCATGCCGTATGAGAAGTGGACGAGGTCTTTGCCCCAGCTGAAACCGAGCTTGTCGAGAAGGAGCGACAGCACCTGGAAGTGATAGTTCTGCTCGTTGCCGACAACATAGATCATCTTGTCGATGGGATAGTCGCGGAAACGCAGTTTGGCGGTGCCGATATCCTGGGTCATGTAGACCGATGTACCGTCGCTGCGGAGCAACAGCTTGTGGTCGAGGCCGTCAGCGGTCAGGTCGGCCCAGACAGAGCCGTCTTCGCGGCGATACATGACGCCTTTCTCGAGGCCTTCGAGCACTTTCTCCTTGCCTTCGAGGTAGGTCTCCGATTCATAATATATCTTGTCGAAATCGACACCCATGCGGGCGTAGGTCTCGTCGAAACCGGCATAAACCCAGGCGTTCATCATCTCCCAGAGCGAGCGCACCTCGGGGTCTTTGTCTTCCCAGCGGCGAAGCATCTCGCGGGCCTCGAGCATCAGCGGCGAAGCGGCTTCGGCCTCTTCTTTGCTCATTCCCTTCTCCATCAGCTCGGCAACCTCGGCCTTGTAGTGCTTGTCAAACGAGACATAGCAGTCGCCGATGAGGTGGTCGCCCTTGATGCCTGTCGACTCGGGCGTTGCGCCGTTGAACCATTTCTTCCAGGCGAGCATCGACTTGCAGATATGGATGCCGCGGTCGTTGACGATGTTGGTCTTGACGACCTTGTTGCCGCAGGCCTTGAGAATCTCCGAGAGGCTGTAGCCGAGAAGTATGTTGCGCAGATGGCCGAGGTGGAGGGGTTTGTTGGTGTTGGGCGACGAGTATTCGACCATGACGAGCTTGCTGTCAGCGGTGACGGGACGGCGTCCGAAGTCCTTGTCGGCGACGATGCGCTCGAGGACGGTGTTCCAGTAGGTCGGCTCTATGACGATGTTAAGGAAGCCCTTGACGACATTGAAAGCCTTGACGGCCGGCTCGTTGGCGACAAGCCACGCGCCGATTTCGTTGCCCACGGCTTCGGGAGCCTTGCGGGCGGCCTTGACCCAGGGGAAGACGACAACGGTGATGTTGCCCTCGAATTCCTTGCGTGTGGGCTGCGGACCTACCGATTCGGGGGCTACATCGACATTATAAAGTTCTTTGACAGCCTTTGCCACGGCTGAAGAGATGATCTGATCTATCGACATAATTATAATATATAACGCTGATTCAAAATAAAAAGATGAGAACTTTTCAATTTACAAAGATAGCGAAAAAGTTTTAACGCTCAAAATCCAAGCCCAAAAGGGCCACAGACACGCGCTTTCGGGCGAAGAATGCCGCTTTTTCGCCGACCGGCGTAATTTTTCGCGGCAAACAGCGTCCAATCATAAAACAGACATCGTTATGACAAACAAAGCAAAAAGAAATCTCTCGCTTGTAATGATGATTTTGGGCCTGGCCACCCTTATCGGTCTCGCCCTCAGCCGCAAATATCTTGGCGCCGAGCACGACACCTGGCAATTCATCGCCGCTCTGCTATGGATCTGCTTCTTCGGCGTAGTGTACCGCAACTACAGCCTCGCCGCGAAAGAAGACAAAAAATACGGGCCGGTAAAATAAATTTTATATAGGTTAATTTCTATTTTAATGCCGACCAATAAGGCAGAAGTTGGCTTGAAATCATAGTTTCACTTGGAGGATTGTATATAGGGCCGTGTAAACCCTCAACCGTTTTGCATATTCTGTCAGTTTTGATAGATTCCTATCCGACCGAAGCAGATAATTATCTATAATCTCAGTCATTACGTCAATACCGATTTTATTTCGATACTTCACAGCATCGCAAACCGACCGTTCAATATCAGTTATCGTCAGTCTTATACCCTGCTCTTCTATCTCAGTCTTTCCGATATCAAGCAATTCCCTGTTCTGAAATACAAGTCGTATGTCAGGAAAAGATGGCAAAGTAATCTTTCGGTTTCTATCTACTGCGACATAGAAAGCATCGGGTATCTGGGTAGTTAGATTATATTGCGACCATGCAGAATATAGGCATAGAATGCCCCTGGGAACAATTGCCCCGACGTCAATGACGCTGTCAGTTAGTGCTTCGGGGTTAGCATACAGCCCGTTACGAAGGCGCACAAGCTTACCTTCGTGTACAGCAGCCAACATCCGACGATATGCCGGATTATTGTCTCGGTCTGCCAGCATTATGCCATTTCCATTTTGAATCATTTGTTCTTGCGAATGTTTTTATCACAAAGGTACTGCATTTTTTTAAAAGTGCAGTAAGTTTGTGATGACAATTTTACTCATTAGGTACTTCTTGATGTCTTGCGGCTGCGTCATAGCACTCCTTTACCAAACTTTTGTCCTTGAAATTGCGGCGCTACGGCTACCAGTACCGCCGCTAATGCGGCTTGATGCTACGGCTGAAGCCGTACCTCCGTATAGCCATCGTGCAGCTGCGCGCATCCCTACTCCGGCTCCGACGTCCGCAGAGCTTTGATTTTTAAATGACCGCCGGCATAAATGCCATGAACAATCGCGCAGACTGCGTTATATGCGAATAACAAAAAGATATAGCTGTCGTTCTGAGTATTTATCCCGTCGAATGTAATCGAGGCAAGCAATACGGCAAGCCCGGTCACATAAGTCACTTTCAACAGACTCAGCCTCGCAAGCATACTGATCAGCAGCACTGCCAGCGGCAGAGTTGAAAACACCGCCGGCCATACCGGCGACCCATAAACGGGAAACATCCATATAAAAGCAACACTTGTCGCCCAACCGACCGCACTGAGAGCCATTGCTTCGATACGCGACCCCATGACCGCAGACATGAGCATGAACGCTCCGGCGACAGTCAATGGCATGAAAAATATATATTTAGACACCAACACTGCCACAGAAACCGCGACATGGCCGACAGCCATCAACAGCAAAGCCACAGCCTCGCACATAGTCAGATATAACACTCCGGCAATAAACGCCTTGTGGCGCAGGCCGACAAATCCACGAGACACAATCCACGCAGTGAAAGCGGCTATACAAACCGAAATTGCAAAAAATATGACGGCACTCATTTTAGGCTGACTAAAAATATCGGGTTGATTATATTCTCATCCAATCTATATATTCCTGACTGTCTGCATAGTGTGTCGACAGCGACTGTCACGAAAGATTTATCAATCAATACTTCATCTTTTGCAAAATCCCAGTTACATGACAATATCCCATCGGCTCTGAACGGAGCGAGATAATCGATAGCAACAGAAATAATCCGGTCTTTTGTGTATAAGTAACATTCGCCCGGCACATGGCGGCTTTCAAAAATCTTTACCTCGTCATAGTCATTCGTCAGTCTGACATCTCCATATAAAATATCAGAATCAAGCTCTTCGGTATATCCGATTTCATGCCCCCTCGGAAGCATCGCAAAAAATATCACATTAACTGCGGTTATCGCCGCAAGAATATAATATACCGGCTTCATAATCATTGCTTTTTCTGTTTCCTGAATCGCGCAAGTCCGTCTTTGTCCAGAATACGGGTGTTTTCGAGAATATACGTGGCGAGCTTTATATATTCGGGCGGTATGTTCCAGGCCGAAATATCAGTTTGAGCATCAAGCGCATCTATCCTATTAAGCGGCTGTTTGTCAAAGCCTCTGAATCTCAATACGACCGATTTCCTGCCATTGTCAAGATTTATAATCTCGAATTTTGTCGTATCGGCCTGCAGTGACGACTTCGATGACATCTGAGACGCATCGAGTCTGATTTGACCCTTGCCGAAAAGCCGCCACGTCAACGTGCTGCCGCAGTCATCGCAGAGCGACTCGGTTTTGATGGACTTCCACGGACATATTCCCGATATTGTATCTGTCGGGATAGGTACGACCACATACTTTGTGCCGCGCAAATCAGTCTGATATACATAATATTCCAGATGGAACGTACGGCTTCCGTCACTCCAGCTCACGGCCGACGACAACAGTGCTGTGCATAATAATGCCATGAAAGTTACAATTGGCCTCATATCTTTATTGATTATATTTTCGCAGATAATTCTTCCTTGCCTCATTTTCCACCACTACAATCAACATGCAGCATATCAATCTTCAATACAATGATTTAATCAATATTTCAGACTTGGGCATATCAAGCATTAAAGTCATCAATACCGACACAATCACAATAAAGAGATATACTGCCTTTAGATATCGCAGCGATTCGATTTTGAACGATTCTTTACAGAAAAAATTTAAGAAAAAGAACGATGTGCATGTCGTCAACAGGAAAACAAAAGTAAAAAATACAATGCCAAGCCGCGAATCGATACCACATGTCACACCAAGAGCAAATATGTTATATACGTTAAGACAGAGGCATAACAGAAAATATATCATTACGGCTCCTTCCATCACGTATATATGAAAATTATCAAAAAACTTTTTCATATCATCAACTTGGGCTTAAACAATATAATTAACATGGATATAAATTATAATCCTCAGACTGAGATATACCATAATCTCAGAAAGAAGTATCACAAACTGGCCGTATTTTCGCGCAAGGCACAGATGATTGACTGCAATAGCCGTAAGAATCATTGCCAGCCAGGCACCTTGGAAGAGGATAAGATTTGTAAACTTTCCTCCATCCACAGGCTCGGGAACATACAAATATCCGACTGTTAAAAACGCCGCCAAATAAATAATTGCGACTACAATGAGACCGTTTTTATATGCATTATCTGTAAACATCCGTTAATTATTGGTTTTTGTTATCATCTCTCCATATAGACCTGCTATATCAAAGACAAGACCTTTATTTTTCTATCTTGCGTCCCTTATTTTCGATTCGATATGACCCGCTTTTATCATATATCTTCCAGTCACCGACCTCTGCGACATCTATAAAAAGATCTTCACTCATTATAGTCCAGCCCTCTGCTTTTATAGAGCCATCGGCATTATAATCAATCTCGTAGCCTTTATAAATAAAAATCGAATCATCGCTATAATTGGTCTGATAATGTTCATCAACTCCTAATCGAGTCACTTGACCTATATAAACCGCCACAACACCATTTTCATGATACATAACAAAAGGCCCGCAGAATTCACCATTATTATAGTAGACATCCCACAATTTATAAAATCTGTCGGCACTTTGAGTCCTACCGTACCCATAACTCGAATACAGACCATGCACTTTCCCTTCCTTATAATATGTCATATCGTATCCCCTAGATTCAAATACCCAAAGCCCGGTGCGCAAGCCATTTGAATCATACTTATTAATGCAGCTGTCAGGCACATTGATATCATATTGCTTTATCAATATGTTTTCTTGTGCAAAGCCTATAAGACCACTGACAATTAAAAATATTATGACTGTAATTCTCTTCATCTCCGTATTGATATTCCAATTATATTGTTCTTGATTAGGAGTCTTGAATCATACTTGCCGCAGGTGAGCCATTTGTGGTAGCTTACGATAGCATCGTCAATCATTTGAAATAAGTAACGATATAGAAAATATGTTGAAACTTGAAAGCATCTTGTCTGTAACAATGCGTCCATCTTTTGGATATTCGACATATTCAACTATGGAATTATCGTAGTAATAAGCAAACTCGATACATAGCCATCGTTGTTCCTCAGACTTATATCGTTTTATTTTTCTGAATGCTTCAAGTATTTTCTTCCCATTTCTTTTTTTGTAAAACTTTTCATCGTCTAAATTTACATCCTCAATATAATCAGTCATCAGAATTGACCTGACAGGAAGCGAAACCACTATAGAGTGAGCGGGGGATATATGTCTGAAAACAAATCTTGCATATCCCCTGATTACCCCGTCAGCCCCACTAACGACCAAATCGCTAGGATGATATCCTAAACGGTGTAAAATTGGAGTCAGCGAAAATTTATAGATCTTTGTGTGGGGATTATAGCGGTGCAGATACTCACTCATGCTGTAAGCATTATCTAACGCGGTGTAATCAAATGATCTATAAGAATCAAAAAAATATATTGTATCATTAAGCTTATTGGTTATTCTAAAATAGACTGAATCTTCTGAAACTTTTTCAAGTGTAGCATACACACTGCCATCTATACTTGCACCCCATACACTTATACACAATGAGCAAAATAATAAAAAAATAATATTTCTCTTCATATGTAATCAAAATTTAAATTTATTGTGTTCGTAGTCAGACCTCCGGGGTTTAAGTTTTAGTAATTTCCTCACAACGTTATTATAACCCAAAACTTTATCTTGGCTCTGCCCTTGATATATTTTATGACCAAATTCATGGAATAACATATCTGTAGTATTGGTCTCAACGGTTTTATCTCTATAATTTGCCACCATTATAGAATTTTCATCAATCATCTCACTCACGGTAAAATTAGTAACTGATGGATCAATTAATATGATACTATAATCCATACTTCCTTCATTGTCAGACGCCAAAATACTCAGAGCTCCACTTGCCTCGGAGGCTTCCTTTGTTATAGTTTTTCCATAGTTATTTGTATATGTAACTGATTTGCCATATATTAATTCTGTTTTATCCTGTTCGGACAATATTTTGTTTAATCCTTTGAGCACGACTTTTTGTTTTCCTGATAATTTTTTTAAATTACCATTATGAGTCAACATGCCAGATTGGGTATAATAAAATTTATCAGATTCCGCTCCAAAAACATCTTGAAGACTATTGTTTAAAGTTTCACGGTATTTCGGTGCTACAAATAAGCTATCTCCCGAAGGATCAAGTATATTCGCCGGATTTCCGGCGCAGTGGCTGAAAGGTGAAAAATTAGGAAATTTAGATGCATACTTGTCGCAAGTGAGCATGTGGGGCATGACTGGGTCGTGGACGCGGGCGGTGTTGTCGTACATCGCCAGGCCTAAGTGCCCGAGCCAGCGGTTGCCGATATGAAGACGGTCGGTGATACTGTCGAGCGGCATCTTATGTCTTAGGTTATAACGAATCCACATAACGGGCTTAATTTGCTTTAACTCTTAAACTTGACATTTCGTTAAAAATTGAATCAATTTGCAACTTAGATTTTTCGTTTTTAGGGCGGGGTATATTACTATATTCTTCCATTAACTTAAGGTATTTAAATATCCTGTCGTCATCTAATTCTTCCTTATGTTTCAAAGACCAGTAATAAGCGTCCTCTATATAATATTTACGAGGTTCAATAGATCCATATCCAATAAAATTCCGTTGTATATCTTCGTTGGGACACCATCCGAACTCATAATATAACCATAATATGGGATACACCCTCTGCCACTCAGGCCATGATAATGTATCTTTTTCAATTTCTAAAGTTTTTTTGAGTTCCTTTCTCAGATTTCTCGCCCTGATTACTTTAGAATTTTCAGGTGACAGATGTCGATGTTGGTAATAAAATAGTGTTTCAATAGTTCTGTCGCTACCGCATGCCACACAGCAGATTACAATTAATAATATTATATAAAGTCTTGATCTCATCGGTTTATATCTGAATTTAATTCATAAATCTAAGGTGCGAGAACAGGTCTTTCCTGTTGTGTTATCTCTGCGTTCTCTAATAACAGTAAAACTATTGGTTTTTAGAAGATTGTATAATTTGCAAATTAAAAAGTTCAGATATTAGAGAATCAACAACTTCTGTATATACGTTCACATCATCATTCCAATATGAATTAATTTCTTTTGATAGTCTTAGATATTCATAAATCCTGCTTCGAGTCAATAGATTTTCATGAATTTTTACCCATTCACAAGCATTCTCAAAATACGAACGTTTATATTCTATATTCTTTTGACCCATAGAATAAAATAAAATATCCGAGTTAATCCAACCCAATCTATTTAAAAAAATTAGATATTTGACTCCATGCCTCCAATCTTTAGGGTCCAAAATCGTGGATGTGTTCTTTATGATATTCTCCAAAACAATCGTGATTTCTTTGGGATCTATCATTAAAGAATCTGATGGACTTTCATTTGCTGATAAAAAATAAAAAATTGAATTATCCTCTCTTTTATTCTTATCCAGTGTTTGCTGAATAATTTCAACAGTGTTGATTGCCTTTTCTTTTAAAAAAGTTGAATCCGGCTCGACTGCTTCTATAGCAACATGTATATTTAAAAATTGTAGCATTACAGCCAAAATACATATATAGAATAATCTGCTCATTATTTGTTTGTATCTAATTGCCTATCCGGTAATAATATAATGACATTCATCGTGTCTTTAGGGTTTGCACCTTCAACATAAGGAATCTTTAGCATATTGCCGTATAACATTTTTTCGATTGGGTAAGAATACTTTCCTCCACTAAATAGAGATTCAAATTTGCTTGCGCTCCAATGTGCGTGATTATAAACATTTTCTTTTTGTTGTTCGGTTAAATTTTGTTCTTTTGAGAAAACATTTTGTACCTCCCATTGTTCCACCAATTCATGCCACAATAATGACATTGGACTAATTATATCCGATTTCATAACACTCATTATATCAGCAATATCTATAGAGGAGCTTCTTACATCCCCAATTTTTACGTGGGGATCATTGTTCGTTATGTTTAGATTCATTTCTAATTCATCACTTAGCATTGGATCTAACTTATTCACCAACCTTTGCTGTACATTAGTAAGATTATCAAAAGATTTTAGTGGCTTACTCATGTTAACCATACCGTCATTACCACATGATAGACTGTAGTAATTACCAATACTGTTTTGCAACAGATTAAGAGTTTGATTTATGTCATCGGCATTGCCGTTTAATTTGATTTTATTGCCATCTTTGTCACTTATATTCGCCGGATTGCCGGCACAGTGGCTGAAGGGGGAGTGGCCGGGATAATCGACGGCGCGGCTGTCGCAGGTGAGCATGTGGGGCATGACGGGGTCATGGACGCGGGCGGTGTTGTCGTACATCGCCAGGCCTAAGTGCCCGAGCCAGCGGTTGCCGATATGAAGACGGTCGGTGATACTGTCGAGCGGCGCCACAGAGCCGTCGCTGCTGTCGACGGGCAGCACGAAGGGTGTGCCCGACGCATAATAGCCTGTGCGCTGTACAACTTCTCCGGCATCGTTGACAACGGCCATCGTCGAGCCCTGTCGGTTGCGGATATACTGGTAGTGCCGACCCTCTTTAACGGCATAGTAGCCTTCGGGGGTGTGGACTTTCAGCGACGTGCCCTCTTTCTCGAACGAACCGAAGAAGCGCAGGTTGCGGCGCAGGTCGTTGCGGCGCTGCGTGACGATGGTGTCGCCTTTTGAGTTGACCCTGACGATAGTGTTGATGCGCTTGGTGTTGAAGATGCGGCCTGTAAGGGTGCCGTCGGGAAGATAGCTGTTCTGAATGAAGTTGCCGTCGCCGATGTTGATGCGCCGCGGCAGATCGAGCCATTTGTGGTAGCTTATGGTAGCGTCGCGGGTGCCGTCACTGATCGTACGACCGCAGCGGTCGTAGCCGTATGTGTATTCTCCGGCAGGGAAGCGGCCGACCGACTCGCTGTAATACGGCCCCGAGGCATCATGGAGTTCAAGGATGCGGGGGCCTTCCATCTCCTGCGCCGAGGCCCACTGTATGGTGGCGCCGCGGTAGAGACGCCTGACATCGGTGACGTTGGCGTCGAGGTCGAAGGTCAGTTTCTCGCTGTATTTCTTGTCGGACGACTCTGACAGCGTCAGCCGTCCGAGGCCGTCATAGCTGTATGAGGTCGACAGAGTGAACGGTGTGTCACCTTTCCACGTGTCGGTGATGCGGTTGACCCAGCTGTAGCTTTGGCCGGCGAGGCCGTCGGGGTTGTCATAGACGGCGGTCTCGCCGTAGACGTCGCTGTCGGTCGAAATAAGATGCGAACGTATGTCGTAGGCATAGCTGACATCGACGGCGCCGCTTGTCCTGACAAGCCGCCCCACGGCGTCATATTCATATTGTCCTATGGTGACGGGCGTTTTGCCGTCTACCGTCAGGGTCTGTTTTGTCAGCCGCCCGTAATCGTCATAGACCATGTCGAAGCGCGCGCTGTTGCTGCCCGTTACCATACCCTCGGAGACGCTTTCAAGTGTCTCCGTGCGGCTGACGGGCTGACTCAGGAAATCATAAGCCGTCTCGACGGTGAAGCGCACGTCCTGAAGCCAGCAGTCCCACATGGTCTGACGGATGACATTGCCCTTGCCGTCATATTTCATGGCCGTCAGCCAGTAGTTGCTGTCGGCGTCAAGCATCGCGGTGCCCGTGCAGAGTCCCTGCGTCGTGAAGCTGCCGTCGCATTGCTCGAATGAAGCCTTGCCGCCGCTGTTGGCTCCGGTCATGAAGTCGTAGCTGTCGTAGTACCAGGCCATATATGGAGTGAACGACTTCGGCCCGTGGTGCCATGTATACTGGAAGTATGTTTCGATATAACCCTCGCCGGGCCTGAACGTCTCGGTCAGCAGGGAGTCGCCGTAGGTTGTCTGAAGGCTCTGACGGTTCTGTCCGGTCATGGTGACTGTGCCGCGCAGGGCGGGACGGTGACGCGGGTCATATTTTGTCATCGTCCACTCTGAGCGCGTGCGTTGTTCGGCGTCAGAGGTGAAGATGACATTGCCAAGACGGTCGTAGACATATTCGACGGCGCCGCAGCCGGGCATGCGGCTGCTGACGCAGCGGTGCTGCGCGTCGTAATCGAAGCACTGGGCGTAGCGTTCGAGATAGTACGATGTATATTCGCCTTCGGACAGATAGCGGCAGCCTTCGGGGCTGATGACATAACGCAGGTCGCCGCGGCGGTCGTAGACAAACCGGGTGTCGGCGGTGACAGCATAGCCGTTTGTCACACCGATGCGCCGCTCGAGTATCTTGCGGCCGAGGCGGTCTTCGAAAACAAGTGTGCGCATGCCGTCGGGGTCTTCTGTCTCTGTTATTCTCAGCGCTCCGGCCGGATAGACACCGCTGCACTTTACCTTGCCCGTTGATGTCCCGACTGTCAGTTTCCTGCAGCTGTAGTCGCCCGAGTCCGTGTTTTTGTGCCACGAGGTTCTGACGCCGTGGTTTTTCCAGTATTTGCCGGGACCGTAGCTGTCGGTGACGCGGTTGCGCCCCGAGAGTTCATATCTGTATGACGTATAGGCGACTTCGTCGTTGCCGTAGAATGCCCGGGCTTTCGCGAGGTGGGCGCTGCCGCTGAGGCAGGCGGCATCACCCGGCACGGGCAGCCATTCTTTCTCGACGTTGCCGCGCAGGTCGTAGTCTTTGCGCAGGCATACGAGTCCGCCGGGGTCTGCGGCCACGCCTGTCACCGTGAGCGCCTCACGTCCCATGCCGTCATAGTACACCGTCGAGACGCGCGCCCGCAGGGACGAGCCGCAGCTGTCGAGGAAGGTCAGCGACCGTATATAGTTGTCGCCGTTGTTGGCGGCAGCCGAGGCCGACACTGCGATGGCGACTGCGGCAAGAATGTGCTTTGGTTGTATCGGGTTTTTCATCGGCTTGGATGTTAAAGGTTAAACTTGCAGATTATCGGCCCGTCGGTCGTGCGGATGTATATCAGATAGGTCGACGGAGCGAGACCGTCAAGCGACAGGGTGACAGCCTGCGCGTCATCGCCGAAGACACGGCTCTGATATACACGTCCGCCGATGTCACACAGCATCATGTCGATGAAGCGGCTGTCGCCGGGAGTACGGTTTATACTGACTGTGTTTGCGGCATAGTCTATGCTCACCGACTGATGGAGCCTGCCTTTAGATCGGTCTTTGTCTGATGTATTTCTGCTGTTGTTGTCAGGAGCGTCTTTCTGTTCTTTGATGAGCCGGCGTATCTCACTGTTGACAGGGTCGTTCTCTATGGCGGCTTCCTGTTCCGAAAGGGCCAGCGCCTCCCATGTCACACGGCTGTCTATGGTGTCGCCCACTTCGCTCAGAAGCAGGTCATGCTGCTGCCGGAGCACCGGATAGCGGTAGCCGGGGACATACCACGCCTTGTCGGTGCCGCGGTGGATACACACGGTGCTGTCTCCGTCAAAAAACATACGGTCGTCGACCTCACGGATAACGCACTCGACATTGCCGGCAATGTCGCCGTCGGGAGTGACGATTCTGAGGCCGGAGGCTGTCGTCATGCGGTATCGTCCCGACGTCCTGTATGACGAGATGCCGTCGGCACGGCCTGTGGCGGACACTGTGTCGGCCTGCGAGTCCTCTTTTATCACGCCGTGGGGCCACGCGCTGTCATAGCGGCGGTAGAAACCGGGAGTCTGACGGGTGCGGCACAGATAGACGCCGCCGTCAAGGACAAGTTCTTCGGTCTTGCGTCCCTGGGTTATGCACATCGCGGTAAGGGTGTCGCCAGGAGCTGCGGCCCATACCGACAGCTGTTCGGTGTGTCTGACGGATATGTCCGACAGGTCGGGGCACAGCCTGAGCGAATCTGTGAACGAGGGTGGGCCTGCAAGGACGGCTATGTCGAGTCTGTCGCCTATGCGCGGCGAGTTAAGTTCGGGTGACACGCCGCCGGCTGTCGCCCACGATATAAGCGGCAAAATCAGTGCCGCCGCTGTTTTAATCACGGTCGCTCGCATAGTGGTATTCATATTTATTGATGAGAAAATCGTTGAAATCACGCACCTCGGTCAGACGGCCGCGGCGGTCATAGTCGAATGTGGTCGAGATGCCCCGGGCGTCGACGGTCTCGACAACACCGAGCAGCCAGTGATAATATATCGAACTGATGTCGCTGTCGGGCAGAAGGGTGCGCAGGCGTCCGGCGATGCGGTTTATCTCCTGCTGGCTGACGGTCTTCTGTCCGTCGAGGTTCGCTTTTGTCAGTCCGGCCGACAGGGCCTTTGCCTCAAGGGTTTCATGACCGATATTTTTGGCTTCGATGATGGGATACATGCCGTTGTAGCCCCAGATGTATGACACAAGCGGCACTCCGCGGTATTTGATTTCGACTATATTGCCTGAACTGTTATATACATATTCATAGGTCAGACGCGAAATCATCTCTTTCTGATATGCGGTGGTGGCCTGAGTTACCGGCACGATGCTGGAGGCATCGGCAGCTCCGTTAAGTTCGTAGACTTTCAGCGGCAGCCGCGTCAACGAGTCGTATTCGGTTCTTTTGGCCGACATGACGGCGTCGCCGCACACTGTCACCTCGGTCTCGGCCATAGGCAGATATGAGCCATTGCCGCGAGGATATGTATAATAGGTTGTGACAGTATCTCCCTCGGAGCTTTCGCTGCTGACTGACTTTATGAGGTTATAATCAAGACGGTCGGTATAACTGTCGTAAAAATAATCATACTTTTTATATGAGGTAAGGCCGTCGCTTTCGGTTGTCTTCTCGAACGATATGGTCTTGTTGTACGGAATTATCGAATATGTGCCGATGCCGTAATCATAGCCTCCGTAGCCATGAGTATCTCCTGCCGCCCGTGTAAAATCACAGACGGTAAAAGCATTTGTGGTAAGTGTGGGCGTATTGCCCGATTCGTAAATATTATAATCGTATGTCGTTATTAGTCCGTCGTTTATCCCTGAGTTGTCAGTTTGTACCCTCCGCATCAGATTGCCACGATAATGACTTCGCGAAGTGTACATCCGCGCTCCTACGGGCTGATATGACAAGAATTGCGAATGATTGTAATCACAATAACGCTGTGTACGGGCACTCGAATAAGAATAGCTTTCAAGATAATATGCAGGTTCTTTACTTCCAAGTCGATTCTGCGTTGTCCTGACTTCGGGATATTCAATTGACGATAAGCAACCGGTCAAGCTGTTAGGAAAAGCATTTTCGCCTATACAATAAACATAGCTGCCCGTATATCCAATCACACCGGTTTGTATCGCAAACCATATATAATAATTGTTCATATATTCAGGTAGTAATTGGACTGTGCCGCTTGTCGTATTATCATCAAGGGCGTTGTCGTAATAAAAACGCTTGCATATAGGTTCGTTTTTACTATAACCGGTCGAAGATATGATGCTGTTTATTCGTAATCCGCACCAATAATTCCGATCTTTTTGTGTGGTTATAGGATCAATAGTGGACTTTATAAGATAAATTCTTCCCGCCGGCGAATCATGATATCGCATGTTGGCCTCAAGAAAATCACGCGCGCCGTCGACTTCGAGTGGATTTACAAGTTCTATCTCATAATGTCCCGGCTGAAGATCTAAGTAAATTTGTTTTTTGATCCCATCAGGCTCAAGAGTTTCCTTATCAAGGAATATGACTTTTTCTATTTTAGTCTGACCTCGTTTTTTTATTGTCACATGAGGAAACTGTGGAGGATAGACGGTACTGTAATTGGATGCGGTTATATGACTGTGAGAGTGTTCGTAATCTGTCGTCATCAGATTTGCCGGATTCATCTCGTAATAATGAGAGAGGTCAAGCGCTATAGTTTGGAGCTGCTCAACAAAATAATCCTGAATTTTTAGTTTTTTGTATTTTTCATCAAGACACATTCTTATCGTGTCTTCAACAATACTTACAATTGGATTACTTTGACTGTTATCGTTTATATCGCCCTCGTATCTTACCGATCCCAGATAACTGAAGTCATTGCTCTCCCAAACAAGCTGAGTGTAACCTCCTGTCGGATACGTGATTTTATTGAGCACACCTTTTCGGCTTGTTATAGGATCGATGCTTCGGTCGGCATTCAGTCCCATTTTATAGACACGAGGGATAAGAGTCCCTTGGTTATCTTTATCATTATTATATCCGCCAAAATCCTGCGAATCAAGATAGAACGTAAAATCATCTCCACTCACATCATCATAGTCAAAACTCAGGATGACATCTGTCTGATCTATGACTTTTTTTAATAGAGGTACGGCATGTTTGTCATATTTAAATTCAATTTTGCGACTATTGCCATCGGCACTTTTTATCTCAATACTTTCCAATAATGGAACAAGCTTTGTATTGCTTATTTCATGAATGTAGTTAAATAAAATGGTGATACCGCCACCACTGATTTTTTCAAGAATCTGCGGGTGATAAACAACTGAACTTGCCGAATAAACATAGTTTAAATTAGTTGCATTTGCTTCATCATCTGTAAAATATCTATACTCTCTGTTGCTATGACAATCTACCGCTGTAGATGGTGCTTTATGATAGCTATACTCCACTATGTTACCGTTTAAATCTGTTATTCTGTCGAGATGCCACGCAGAAGCATAATAGATGCTGTCCAGCATTTGCGGTATCATCGGATTTCCATAATGGTATTCATATTTGGTACGGTCCTGAGTGGTAAACAAATATGACAGTCCGGCCTGATCTTTTACCAAATAACCTCGACCGTCGCAACCACCATCTGTTATATAGGGAATTTCTGAACTATGCGTTATAGAAATCGGTTGTTCTGAGGACACGATCATTTTTTTATTGTCATCATACACGAAAGTTGCAGAAAGCCCCAAACCATAAAGAGAATACGTATCATTGGCAACATCTGTAAGCCCCTGATAATATCTGTCGCCCTCTGTAACCTGCCATAATCGTTCTTCGGCAAATGAGTGCGCGTCGGTAGGATTATAGTCGGCAATCTTAGCTATTAATTTATTTCTGAAACTTTTTTCGATACTGTTTAAATGAAATAAGCCATGTATTTTATTATTTGCATCATCGGGAGCGCCACAGACATTATGACCGATTTCCGCACCAAAGCTGACGGTCCAGCCCAATCCGGCGTTACCGCATTTTTGAGTCGTGCGGATACCGCCTCCATGATATGACAGGACAATGGGAACCTCGATAGCTCCTACCTTAAGCGAATAAATCGGGAAACTGATATTCGGAATACCGTGAAAATAATCCATCGGATAATCCTGAAAATCCAAAAACGATGCCACCGTCGGACTCGGAGGCACCAACGAATAGTCGCGCGGCGTATAGATATTTTCCGCACCAAAGCTACTTATAGATAAAATACAAGCCGACAGAACCGCCATCATAAATCTGTTCGTCTTCATGGCCGAGTGATTTTAAGGTAATTATTATTCACAAATATAAGCGCCGAAATCTATTTTTGCAAATAAATATAAAGAAATTACAAAAAACAAACCATAAAGGCAACTTTTAGGCTCTTTTCAAGTATTTTCGATGTCTTGCTGCTCCATATCGCCTGATGCGGCGGCACGGAATGCAAGCAGGGCGGCCCCGATGGGTCGCCCTGCTGTTGAAAGAGGTATGTTGCGCTGAGATTTACTTCTTGACGAAGCGGTGAGTCTCGGCTTTTTGAGCGTTGCTGACACGGAGGATGTAGACTCCGCCGCTGACAGTGCAGTCGACGTCGAAGACCTGACCGGCGCTGACGGTGGCGTCTGTGCTGTAGCGCAGTGTGCCGGCGGCATCAAAAACTTCGATGCTGATTTTGTCAGACACAAGGCTCTGCAGCTTCAGAGTGTTTATAACGGGGTTCTCGACCAGTCGGACGAGAGCGTCATCGGCGGCATTGATGTCATCAATGCCACTGAACTCTTTGACCGTGACGGTGATGTCGGCTGTTGTCGACAAGCCGGCGGCGTCTGTTGCCGTCACTTTGGCGATAACGCTGCCGCGGGCTTTGCCCTGGAAGACAACGCTACGGCCTGTCGTGAAGGCTTCGGCGAAGTCGTTGGCGGGCATCTCGAAGACGTAGGTCATGTCGTCGCCGTCGGGGTCGGTGAAGAGCGAAGCGTATTCAAGCACATCGGAAATCCTGCCTTCGTCGACGGTGACTTCTGTGCCTTCAGCAGCGATTGGAGCGCGATTGACATGCTCGACCTCATAGGCGACCTTGGCTGATGCCTTATGGGCCTTATCGTCAGAGACGAGAAGCATGAAGCTATATCTGCCTGCGTCGCCATATTCGGCTGCTATGCCGACACGGACGGTGACAGCGGCCATGGCACCGGTGACTGTGACTGTGCCGTCATCGGCGGTGCTGACCACGGCATTGTCCATAGCGTCGGGCTCGACCGAGGCGATGTGTGCGAGGCCCGAGTCGTCGCTGAGTTTCATGACGAGGCCATCGCAATCGGGGTCGTAGACCATGATGTCGACTGTCGTCGTCTCGCCTTCACGGGCGTAGACTGTCGAAGCGGGAGCCTCGATGACAGGCTTGCCGTTGAGATCGAGTATGACGGGATAATTGACGAGCGGCATATTGGGGTCATTGCTCCTGATGACAAGGACGGCCTTGTTGCCTTTCTCCATACGGGCGGCCGCGGCGTTGACCTGCAGCTTGATTTCGGCTGTGGCGCCGACTTCAATCTCACCCCCGGCATTGTCGCCAACGAGCTGAATCCAGGGTTCGCCGGGAACGGTCTCGAGACATGTCAGCATGTATCCGAGCGAACCGGCCTGCGGCTCGAGGAGTTCGGCGACATCATACCAGCCGGCCTGCTGGGTCCAGCCCATATAACGGCCTGCTGTGACAGGCTCTTCCTTGACACAGAGGTATGCGGGGTTAGAAAGGCCCTCGGGATATGTGACGACGACGCAGAATTCTTCGTCGGGGTTCATGAACACCGGCTTGTCAAGAGCGACTACATAGAATTTGCCCTGTGTCTCGCTTGTCTGGTCGGTGATGTTGACCGATGCCGAGCCGAGAATGTCACTGCCGTCAGGCTCGCTGCCCGCCACGATGTCGATTCTGATGTCGACGTCGCTCTGGGCCTGGGCGAAGACGGGCAGATAGATGTGCGAGATGTTGATGCCGTCTTTCGGAGCCTTGAAATAGACAGACTCCTTGAACACGTCGAACGCATTGCCCGCACCGTAGTTGTAGGCGGTCGTGTTGCCGGGCATGGCGTCATAATAAAGCGCTCTGTTGTAGCTGAAGTCAGAGGGGAGGTCGTAGGGATTGACCGAATTGGCCGCAGCCTTGATTTTCTTGCCGAACACGGCTTCAGAAAGGCTCGTGTTGCATTGGTCTGCATCGGACTGTTTTCTGACTTTGGCCTTGGGAGCGAGCATCGGAGCGATACCGCCTCCGCCTTCCTCAGAAACCTCTTCGCCGACGCCGGTTGGATCAAGGCGCAGGCTGTAGGTCAGTTTATATTCACCCTCGTTGCCGATTGTGAGAGTCTCGACGGTCTTGTAGTCGTCGGTATCAGCCTTGACATACATCTCGTATCGGTCGAAAGTCATCGACGGAGCGGGAGTAACGGTAAACTGAACGTTGACCGTCGCTTCCTTGATGTCACCCTCGGCGTCGGTCATATAATAGACGGTGACGGGGATGTCATAGACCCCGGGAGTCATCCAGTACTCACACTGAAGCATGGGCACGGTAAACTCTATCGGTGTGCGGCCGACTTCGACAGGCTGGAAGAAATTGGGATCAACCATCTGCCACATATAGTTGCCTGTAGGCTCGCCGGTCCACATGTCGACCTCGGGAAGGTTGCCCATGAGGTTGAAGACCGGAATCTCCATATCCATCCATTCATCATAAATCGTAGGACCGCCGCAGCTGACACCGACGATGGTGAATTTGGCCGTGCCGCGGTTCTCGACCTTGAAGGGTGCGTGATACATGGCGCCCATCTGAACAATCGGGTCAGAGTAGTCGGTGTTCATATAGCCGAGCACCTGCTCGACCTTGACAGATTCGGGTATCACGACGTCGGCCTGACCGGTGATGTTGAGAACAACCGGAATAGCGATTGTCTCGCGCGAAGGAACGTTTGTCGTGATGTTGATGCTGCTCTCGTAGGTGCCGGCCATACGGTCGGTGTCGAAAGTAAGCCCGATGTTGT
This sequence comes from uncultured Porphyromonadaceae bacterium, assembly GCA_902493335.1. Taxonomy (GTDB): domain Bacteria; phylum Bacteroidota; class Bacteroidia; order Bacteroidales; family Muribaculaceae; genus CAG-873. Next base: position 45,992 of record CABUPJ010000012.1, on the reverse strand, counting down.
CTTTGGCTCCGGGCTCGAGAGTATTGGCACGTACGGGAGTGAACTGCACGGCATTGCCGAAGGCGATATAACGGTCGGCGAGCTTGATTGACTCGGCGCCGTCTTCGTCGCAGATACCGGCGAGACCGAATGACGACATGATGATAGAATCATCGTCATAAGCCTTATACTGGAATCTGAACGAGCCGTCTTTCTCGAGGATAACCTGGAAGCAGACACCATAATTCATCGAGTTGCCGTACTCCATGAACGACACGACAGCGCGGTCGGCGGTCACATAGTGATAGGTGCCGGCGGTCTTTGTGGTGTTCATCGAGTGAAGGCCCCAGTATGGAGCGATGATATTGGTGAAAATCGATCCTGTGGGGAATTCTCCCGGCGGTTCGGGCCAGATCTTGTCGTCGTGACGCTCGGTAAACGAGATGAAACCTGTGTTGTAGATATACATCCTGCTATACTTGCGGCCATAGAAAGGGAACTCGAACGGCAGCTCGACGGCGACATAGTCGTGACTGTTGTAGTAGCGGAAGGCGTTCTGTGTGCCGAGGCCGTTGGTCTCGATGTCGACCCAGTCGAATGACGTCTGATTGTCGACAGCGGCGGCATAGGCATACGACACTTTGGTGTCAGTCTTCTCGGGCACGGTCATTTTAACCTTGGCGTCGGGAGCGACGGCATAGGTCATCGTCTCGTTGCCGGTGTTTGAGATGACGAGTGTACGCGAGAGCTGGGCGCCGCTTTCTATTGTCTCCTCGACGCTGTCGAACGAAAGTTCGGCGACGGGAGTGCCGATAACAGTACCCGAAACTGTCACCGAGGCCTCACCGGCATCGGTCTTTATATTGAGAACATCGCTTATGTCGCCCTCGGTTTCAGTGGGCACCGTGACGATGAGATCAAGCGACGAGCCCGGATTAACGGTCTTGCCGCTGTTGTCGGCGACCGTCATCCTGCCTCCTGCAAAGCTTGCCGAGACAAGAGTCATGACATTACGGCCGCTGTTCTTGACTGTCACGGGAATATTTACCGTAGACGTGCGGAAGACTTTGCCGAAACTTACTTCTGTATTCTCGACATAAAGTTTCGCATCCTTGCCCGCGGGGTCGACAAAGGCCTCGAAGCGCACTGACGAGACGACGGGCGCAGGGTCATTGGTGACGATGGCGAGATTATTGAAAGTCGCGCCGGCGTTCATCACATCGTCGACAGAGACGGTCGCGCTGACAGTCACCGATTCGCCGGGAGTGACGATACCGTGGGCGGGCGAGAGTGTGCGGACGAAGTTTGTCTGCGGAGCCTCAAACCTGACAGCGGTGCCGGTGCCGAAACTGCGGAAGCGGCTGTTGTCGGGCGTAGGCTCATCCATGCCCCAGTAGTCGGCCATATCGGCTGAGGTCAGCGTAAGCACATCGGCTACGGCGGGGTCGTTGATGCCACAGAAAAGATTGCTGCCCGACTGGAAGACCATCATCGGGTCGTAATCGTCATAGAACATTTCGATGTCTCCGTTGGGCGACAGGGCGATATGGAACGAAATCGGGGTATATTCCTGATCGTAGACCACAGCGAGGACGTTCTTGAAGTTAACGACAAACTTGCCGTCTTTGAGGGCATATTCGATTTTCGAGGCGGGTCCGGCCTGGAGCTTGCGGCCGTAAGCCGATATGAGGCCCGTGCCGGCGACACCATATGAATCGGGAGTCAGCGGGTCGAAGAAGTTGGCCTCGTTCATCGCGAACATCACGCCGCCATAGCTGGTGATATACACCTTGTCATAGCTGACACCGTAATACGGGAACTCAAAGCCGAGGCTGATGGCCGGGCTGACATAGACGGCGTCGCTGAATTTCGACGTTATGTCGGTAGCGCCGACAAGCTCGGGCATCGGCTGGTATTCAAAGGCGTTGTAGCCCTCGAGGGTCGAAGCGACGGTGTAACCGAATTTATGAAGTCTGGCAGCACCTTCGACTGTCTCGTCAGAGAATTTGGGGAAGACATATTCGAGGGGATATTTGCCTTCGTTGCGGATGACGAAGCTCAGCTCCTTTGGCTCGTCGCCGAGAGCGATGGTACCTGCCTGAACGACAGCCGGCTCGACGGCGAGTCTGGCCGGTTCGGTGGCCACACCCTGAACGAGGACTTTGACCTCACGTCCGTCGCTGCTGCGGAATGTGACAGTGCCGCTGTGCGAGCCCGGTGTCTTCGGCGTGTAAGTGAGTTCGACCCGTGCTGTGGCGCGTGCGGGGAAACCGCCGCTTACCATCTCGGGGCCGTGGAAGTTCTCAGACGAGGCGACGATATTGTCGCTGTAGATGTCGGCGCCCCACCGCGTGCCGCGGAATGAGCCGTAGCCTTTGTTATAGAACTCTACGGCAACAGTCTTGCTCTGACCGACAAGCATGCTGCCGAAGTCGACAATCTTGGGCACGACGACATCGGGGGCATTGCCCTCGACAGTCAGGGTAGTGGGCACGGCGACGACGCGTTTGTCGCTCTCGTTGGTCGCGAGCTTTATGTTGAAGTTATATGTGCCGTTGACGAGCTTGGTGCCGTCGGCCTTGACAGCGATGGTCCGGGTCTCGCCCTGACGCACTGTGCCTTCGGTCGGATCAAGCTCGAGCATCGTACTCCAGTCGGGGTTGAGCGAGCGGGCTTTGACACACCACACAAACTCAGAGGCAAGGCTTTCGTAGCTGCTGCCCCGGAGAGCCTCGGCGAGCTGTGTCCATGTCGCGCCGCCGTCGATACTCATGAAGCTGTTCGAACCTGCGGCAGCTGCCGACGAATGACCCATAGGCAGAGGATAACCCTCCTGATTGGGATCGAAGTGAGCGACAACCCAGAACGATTCGCCTGGAGCGAAGTAGATCTGCTCGGGCAACGCGATGTTATAGTTATATGTAAAGAAGTTATAGGCTACTTCGGTGATGAGCGAAGCCTGAGAGATGCCGGTGTTGCCTTTGTAAATTTCTATGCGGGGATTCTCTCCAAAAATGCCTTCTTGCGGAGCGTCAAACCAGAGGGCGGTGAGATTGAAGCCCTCGGGATAGCGGTCGGCGTCGACTTTAAACCACTGCGCGAGCGAGTTGGGCTTCGACTTGTCGGTCTCGCCGATCATGGCCCATAGCTCTTCGGCATATCCGAATTCCTGAGGATAATCGCCTGCCTCATACTCAGCGCGTGCGGCCACGGCCTTCCGTGAGGCGTTTGCGCCGGCGAGCGTCAGTTTGCTGCGGTTGAGCGCACCCGGCTGGGGACGGCCCGACTGAAGCTGAGCCGAGACGGTAGCTTTGGCGACACTCCATTTGAGCAGACCCTCGGCCTCGTTGCCGATGGTGAGGCTCGCGGTGGCAAGAGGCTGCGATGCCGTGGCCGACATGAACAGCGACGGTTCGGCGACGGTCATGCTCGGGCCGGCATTTGTGCGGATGCTCCTGACGGGCGAGAGGTCAGATGCCGTACCCCAGCGGTTGACAGCCTGAATGGCGATATAATATTCAGTCATGCTTTCGAGTCCTGTAAGCTCGAAGTTGCAGACGTCGCCCGACGATAGGAACTTCGTATCGACGATTTTGCTGTCGATTTTCGTCAGATCACTCTGTGCCGTAAACGGTTCTTTCGAATAGTAGACGATATGATTGTTTATGTTGTTGTCAGCCGACGCGGGTATTGTCCATGAAATGACGACATAGTCCTGAGCGGCGGTGAGGTCGAAATCGGCCACAGAGCCGGGTTTGCCGGTCTGATCCATTCTGACGGCTTTGCCGGCGTCGAGATAGCCGGTGCCGAAATTGCCGAGAACGGCATTGTTGTTGCCATAGCCGTAGAAGTCATTGACAGACGTCAGTATCTGGGTGCGCAGAGTCTCGTTAAGGAATGTCGGCGAACCGTATTTCGAGAGCACGAGCGCGGCTGTGCCCGAGACATGCGGCGTAGCCATCGAAGTGCCTTCGTTATAGCCGTAACTGTTGCCGGGTAGCGTCGAGAGCACACCCTGGGCCTCGCCATAGTCGAGAAGACCGCCGGGAGCGACAATGTCTGTGCCGGGGCCGTTGCATGAATATGACGCAGGAGTAAGCTCGCTTGTCATGGCGGCCACGCCTACGACTTTGTCATAGCAGCCGGGATAATAATCGCCGGTCTCGCCTTCGTTGCCCATGGCAAAGAAGAGCAGACCGCCCTTCATGTTGGCCGAACGGGCCTCGGCCGTGAAATAGTCGATGGCGTCGAGCACGGCCTGCTCGTAATAGCCGGGGGAGGCCCAGCCCCATGAGCACTGCGCGATAGTGGCGCCTTTCTCACAGGCATAGACTATGGCTGCGGCAAAATCACCGTCGGCAGTGCCCGAACGCGGGTCGAACACCTGACACGACAGTATCTTCACACCCGAACCGTCCGTGCCGTTGCCGCCGGCGACACCGGCCACGCCGATGCCGTTGTTGTTGACAGCGGCTACTGTGCCGGCGACGTGTGTGCCATGGTCGTGAGGATAAATCTTGCCTTCGTTGGTGCAGAAGTTATAGCCGTAAATGTCATCGACATAGCCGTTGCCGTCGTCGTCGAAACCGGCGCGGCCGTTAAGCTCGGCAGTGTTGACATACATATTGGCCGCGAGGTCCTCATGGGTGTAGTCGACGCCGCCGTCAATGACGGCCACGAGCACGTCCTTGCTGCCGGTCGTGGTTTTCCACGCCTCGAAGAGGTTGATGTCGGCGCCCCTGACACTATAAGGAATGTCGCCGAAGTTCTGATAATGCCACTGTCTCGGCAGGAGAGGGTCGTTGAAAGGCATAGCCTGCGACGAGCCGGCGACCGCAGCGGCAGAAATCTTTCTGAATCCGCCTTTGCCCTCGCGGAGTGACATCGGAGTTATGACCTCCGAACGTTCGACACCCGCTGTAGCGCCATAAATACGGCGCACTTCCTCTGACGACATCGATTCGTCGAAACTGACGACAAACCAACGGTCGAGTCCATACTTTGCACGCTGCCGGTCATATTTTGCCGACGGCGGCAGCATCGGTCTGATGCTGATTGTTTTAGCTTTCGAGGCGGCACGGTCGAGAGGTTCTATGCCTGTAGTTTTCACTCCTGCCGTCTGTATCTGCGGCATCTGAGCGAGTTTCAAAGCAACCTCAGCCTGCAGTTTCACCCTGATTTCGCCACGTTTGGGCGAAACTCCGGCGAAGACCGCCACCGGACTTAGACCGACCGTCAGCAATGCGACAATCGACAAAATCCACATTTTAAGTCTTTGCATAAGATAAGATTGGTACTTAAAGTTAAAAAAATGATATCCAAATCAATCCGTTGCCTCATCGACAGCAGATAGATTCTGCAAAAATATCAATTAAATTTCAAATATTCGTTCAATTATCACACATTTTTATGTATTAACGCATGAAAATTTGACCAAAATCGCCCGTATGCTTAGTTAATTTAATTTTCAGAACCCGCATCGGCAGCCAGATTTTGTCGCCCCGACGACAGCGAAGCCCTGGTTGTTTCCGTTATTTTTACATTCCGATTTTGCCTATTCGGGCGAATTTGTTAATTTTGTGACGATAAACATCATGTTAAACCAATTTATACAGTCTTGGATATAGACCCTTTGCCGGCTTGCGAGCCGCTTTTGTTTTTACTTAATGACGCCGGCGTCCGGATCGCCGACTTCGATGCCTCAAAAATCATCGCACTTGCCATCGCCCTGATGGCGCTTTTTGTCTCGGCTTTTATATCGGGCAGCGAAATCGCCTGCTTCTCGCTGACACAGTCGCAGCTCGAAGACCTCGAAGACTCTCCCAAAGGCCGCAATATCGTCAAAATGATGTCACAGCCCGAAAAGCTGCTGGCCACGATATTGATAACCAACAATCTCGTCAACGTAACCATCGTCGTGCTGTGTAACTTTGCGCTCGGGCCAATCTTCAGCGCGATGAGTCCGGTGTGGAGTTTCATTCTTCAGACCGTGCTCCTTACTTTCCTGATTCTGCTTTTCGGCGAAATCCTGCCTAAACTCTACGCAAACAACAATCAGGTCAGATGGGCGACATTCGCCTCGGGCGGCCTAATGGCCTTCATGAAAATATTCTCGCCACTGTCGCGCCTGCTCGTCAGCTCGACCAAGGTCGTCAACCGCGTAGTAGCCAAACAGCCGCAGAGCATCACCCCTGAAGATCTCTCACAGGCACTTGAAATTACCGACGTCGCCGCCGGTGACGAAAAAGACATGCTCGAAGGCATCCTCAAATTCGGCGACACGACGGCATCGGAGGTCATGACCCCGCGTATACGCGTCACCGACATCGACTTCGAAGCCGGCTTCGACGAAGTCGTCAGAATCGTCATCGAGAGCGGCTATTCGCGCCTGCCTGTCTACGAAAACTCGCTCGACACGATAAAGGGTATACTCTATGCCCGTGACCTCCTGCCCTATATCGGCAAGAAAACCGACGGATTCAAGTGGCAGACACTTCTCCGCGAACCGTATTATGTGCCCGAATCGCGCATGATTGACGACCTGCTCGAAGACTTCCGTCAGAAAAAGATACATCTCGCCATCGTGGTCGACGAATTCGGCGGCACTCAGGGCATCGTCACCCTCGAAGACGTGCTCGAGGAAATCGTCGGCGACATCAACGACGAATATGACGAGGAAGAACAGACATACAAACGCCTGCGCGATAACACATTCATATTCGAGGGCCAGACCTTGCTGACCGACTTCTTCCGCATCACCGAGCTCAACAGCGAAGACTACGAAGACGTCACCGAAGACGCCGAAACACTCGCCGGCATGCTTCTTGCCATCAAGGGCGATTTCCCCAAAGATAAAGAACCGCTGGTCTACGGCCGCTGCCGCTTCCTCGTGCTCGACGTCACCGACCATCGTATCGTCAGCGTGCGCGTCAAGGTAATGCCTGAAAACCAGACCGAATGAAACTGCCGCTCATCTGCGTCATCACGCTCGCAGCAACATGCGCCTCAGCCTGCGGAGGCGCCGACGACACCGCCACACCACGCCGCCGCGCCTATCAGCGCATCGAGACATATACACCAGACTATACCGCTGTCGACAGTCTGCCCGTCAGACTGCTCGTCAATTCATCGGCCGTGGTCTCGCGTCCGCGCCGCGACTGGGTCAATGTAAATTATCCGCGTTATAATGCGACCGTATTCATCTCTGTAACAGAGACCGACGACCGCAGCATCGCCGACGTCATCGCCAACCGCGTCGAGCGCATCGCCCTCAACGCCGGCGACGCCCCGGCCGACGCACTCGACATCGACAACGGCCGCTTCACCTCGACTCTCTACGACGCTCGGGCGGCTGTCGCCACACCGCTGCAGTTCGTCGCCACCGACGGCAAATCAGTAGTCATCAGTGCATCAGTCTTCTTCGACAATGCCGACCGCATCACATCGCTCGACTCCGTCGCTACGGCCGTAGAAGCCATCCGCCGCGACCTGACAACCGCACTCGACAGCCTTGACTACCGACAGCTATATGATTGAAATATTTAAATATGACGATATTAAGCTCGGCATAACTCCAATCGAAGCCGACCCGGGCCGTATGCGCACCGAACGCGAGCACGCAGCCGTCGGGGACATCATCGCCCGCTTTTTCGGCGTCGACGCCCGCATCGGTCATAGCGACACCGGCGCGCCATATCTCGTCGGACGCGAAGATATAAGTCTAACCGTCAGCCACAGCCGCGATTATGCCGCCATAGCTTTTTCGACCAGGCGCACCGTCGGCGTCGACATCGAGCAGTGGCGCGAACAGCTCCTGCGCGTCGCCCCGAGGGTATTGTCAGAATCCGAAATGGCAGTCTACGGCGTCTCATCCGATCTATTGCTGCGTGCGTGGACCATGAAAGAAGCGCTCTACAAAGCCGCACTGACGCCGGGCCTTGATTTCAGACGCGACATCATGCTGCCGTCCCACCCTGCGTCAACCGCCGCAACCGTCGCCGGCCGCCCCTTCACAATAATCGCAACCCTCACCATAGCCCCCGACACCCTCACCCTCGTGGCAGAAGGGTAAAGTCAATCCTCGATCAACCTTCGATTAGTCCGGTGACTTCCGACTTTAATAAAGGCAAATGATTTATTACAATAGCCCAAATCAAATCCTCTCTCAAACTATCATAACCGTGAATCAGATAATTTCTGGTATCGACGATTCTTCGAGCAGAGGTAATCGGTATTTTGGGGTCGATTTTTAATATTCTGTTCATAGCTTCGCCAATGACAGCAATCTCCCATTGAACAGCACTGCGAAAGCATATATCCTCACAAAACGCCTTGTATTCTCTCGGACGCGATGAACAGAATAATTCGATATTAGATATACTACTTAAAATGTCTTTAAGAGATTTGTAGATTTGTTCATCCATATATCAACCGTTTCGTTTTATTCAGTTCTTTTCTGAAGATATCATTTTTTATGGCAGTCTCGTCTACCATATCGACCTTTCGGCCAAGCAGATGCTGCAGTTCATCAATAAAGTCGAAGAAAGTAATAAACAAATCGTGAATCTGTTCATAATGAAACACAACTGAAAAATCGACGTCGCTGTCGTCATTGAATCGCGGGGTCAGAATAGACCCGAACACCCACAACTTCGCCACCTTGTATTTCTTACACAAGGCCACAATCTGATCCATATGAAGCTCAATCAATTTCATACCTGCAAATATATCAATTTATTATGATATAACAAACAAGCGGACCGTATCTTTCATCCTCTACGGTCATCAAAGGCTCGAGATACATATTTCACTGCTTATTTTCCCCTCCAAATCGGGCGTTTGTTATCATTGCCAAGGTTATGGCTTCGCCGACTAAGGCAATATTGGCGAGGAGATAGTGTCGACGGCCATTCCATTTAACTGTATGGCCCGCAATCTCAGCCGTTTTCAGTAATTGCCGGCGGAAATAATCGTCGCCCATATAGGTCGCGCTGCCGATGGCAAAGGCTGTTCCGCTCGGACTAAGGTTGAGTATTATCGGACCCGCATCTATGTCATTGCCGAACAGACAGCTATGGTCGTGATATTCCTTTATGCCGGAAACAGGAAAATCCTGACGAAAATATTTTTTCAGCCTATCGTACTGCTCGGCAGCAAAATCGTCATCCAACAGCGTCAGATAATAACAGTTTAGCGCCGAATACGAACCCTTCATTTCACCAAAGGGCTTGCCGTTTTCATCAAGAAACGATGCAAGCAGCCCTAACTCGGCGTCGCACCACTCGTTCTTCGCTCTCTTGAGCCATCGTTTAACTGTCGATGCATATTTGCCTCCATTGAGTCGACTATAATCATTTAGTGCTACAATGGCCACCATCATATCCGGCACATAAATCGGCTCGTCGGGATATGTCGGCAAATTAAATATTGGCGATTGCAAAATGCGGCGATTCATCGTTGCGCACAGCGAGTCGTGCAAATTGTCATACTTGCCATCGCCGCCCAATTTTCTATAATTTCCTATCATCCAGGCAAGATGACTCAAATATGAAACGTGGCTTTTACCACCGTCAAGAGACTCGAGCGGCTCTTCGCCCCAGCGCAGGAAGTCATACAGACTCAACGTCGGCGACTTCACTATTCGGATGAGACTATCGATTGTCGAAACGACCTCAGTTCTTGTCTCGGGATATAATTCGGCAATATTTGCGAGCGCTGACGTCAGCATCGAGCACGAATATAGAGCCCACTCGCCTTGAAACTGCAGCCCTATCCCATGAGGCATTTCGTTGAGCAACTGCAGCGGTTCGACGACAATCTTGTCAACGAGATAATTCTTTCGCTCGATTATATCACCTCTCTCATCCTCAAACGACCCATTGCACCAACACGACCAAGCAACCCACACTACTTTAACAAGAAGCAGCGACAAGATAATGGACAGAATTATAATCACCGTTTTCCTCATCAGCCAAATTGCTTTTGATATTCTTTCCATTTCGTTGTAAAACCGGGATAATGAATCAACTCGTCATCACTATAATCAAGCGGCAAGACTGTCTGTCCGATATCTTCGCTTATTACGCCATAACTTTGAAATTCTTCTTTTAACTGTTTCAAATGATAACGTAATAATACGTATAACGCATCATCAAATCTTCGCTGCATCTCTACTGACAGGTTCTGTGAAACATGTTTATGATGGTTTATAAGCCTATCCCATACCCATTTCATATTCAGAATATTTATACTATCTGTTCGCGGATTGAAAGATTGGCAGTATTCATAACACGGAAATCCGTTTTTTAGCAACACCGAGTACTGATACTGAATAAGGCTGTTGGTTAGTTCCGGATGGTGATATCTCGGAGTACAATGGACACCGAGGATAAAGCAAATCATTTCATTTTGGGCATAAATCAAATCGTCCTCAAGTCCGATATACGTCATATAATTATCTGAGCCACGATCGGCGTCGTGACATTCAAACAACTGATATTGGGCCATAAGAAGTTCTTTCATCAATTCAATTTCAACATCGACACCATCCACTAACGCAGCCGATACAGGTGCGTCATGAAGCTTTCTGACAAGAAAATAATTCAAACATTTCACTCGATTAAGTGATAATCTCACAATACAATAATCCATTAACTTATACGAATACAGCTCACCATATTTGTTATAAATATCATTATTGATATAAAATTTGCTGTCTAACCAATTTTCAAGATAATCACATTGCGAACGGACATCTCCCTCTGGAATCTGGGCCTTGGATATAAGGCACTCAAACAATTCTTCTTCATCACCAAAATCAGATTCATAATCATCCAATCTGAATGCTAACGGATTAGTATGAATGTTGAAGTCATACAACGGCTTTTCTTCATCAGGATCTATGTCTCTTTCGAAATTTATGCCCCTACCGCCACAATCGTCAGCATATCCATTTCGCAGCGATTTATAGCAGCCGACAATCACGGCAACCGCCAAAACTATCGCTGTCAAAAATAAACGAATTATCTTTTTTCGCATCATTATCACGATTTAATACACTCAGACATAAAAACTGAATCATGTCGGAAACTTAACTTTTTGACTGCAATACTACTTTATTTAATTTTTAAACCAAGTCTTTTTTAGTGGACAGTAACGTCTTACTTAAACAATTACTTTTCATGGTCTATTTTCAACATCCTGCTGAATTCTGATGTCAATATATTTTGAATTGATGAATATGGTATTTCTATCAGAAATCGATCTGCATAACATATAGGAATAACATCTCCATCATTATAATCAAAGGAATATAACAGACCATTCTCGTCAATAGCAAAATCTTCCATATTCAGCCCGGCATCTTTTAATTGCTGACTTAATTTATAATTATATGATGTATCATTATACACACCGCTAACCCGATTTTTTTCTTCAACAAACTTATCAATCAACAAGGATTCCAAAATAGAAGTCTTTTTGATGTTGATTATCTCTGACAATGCAATATAATATCCGGAAATATCATAAGAATATACTTCATATACTCCGTCTCCATGTGGCGCATCTCCATAACTGCTATCTTTACTGTATTCATAGGACTCCACCGTTACATAATTATTAAGCATATTGATGATTATATCACTATGAATTCCAAAATACCTATGCCTGCATTCGTAGGGCGGATATTTAAATTCTACCATTTTTGTCATTGAATCGCAAAACTGAGGCGAGACATATGGTTTAGCTACATCATCACATTCATATGAATAAATCGTATCTCCACAACATATATAATACCAATGTAATCTATATATTTCTTTTTGCCGGAGACGATGTTCTGTAACATAACAGCTAATATGCCTGTGATGATTATATTTAATATATACAGAATCATACGGATTGCACATATACGAAAAACTGTCCGTATCGGCATTTGAGCCTTTAAAAATATCAATAAACATCTTTACGCGGGCGAGGTATTCGCGAAGCGTATTCTTGACGCGGCTACTACAGACAGACGATGACTCGGCGTTATAGCCAACGGCATAAATACCATATTTATCAGCAAGATTTATCGCTCGCTCATTATGGTATTTCTGTGAAATTAGCGTCAAGCTGTCAAGACCATATACCTCTTTTGCTTTTGCTATGGAATTGATTGTCCGCGTTCCATCATAATCCAATATTATCCTATCAGCCGGGACGCCTCGGGCTACCAATGAGTCGAGAATTGCCTTAGGTTCGTCGCAGCCGTTATTTTGTGTCCGGGAGTAATCGCCGCCGCTGGCTATGATATAGTCAACCTGACGGGCCTTATACAATTCGTCAGCAGCCTTTATGCGATTGTCAAAATAAAAATTGTGTGCTCCCGCAGGAGTAATAGGCGACGTCGCTAATAACAATCCTACCTTATTATAAGGTACATCCTCAATATTGTCATATGTTCGGCCCTTGGCATTGACCGACACGACAATATAGCAGCATACAATTACTGCAACCGTCAAAACTATCGCTGTCAAAAATAGACGAATTAGCTTTTTTCGCATCATTATCACGTTTTAATACACTCAGCCATAAAAACTGATTCATGCCTGAAACTTAACTTTTCGACTGCAATATTAGTCTAATTTATTAAACAGTCAGTCATCGCCTGACAATGATTGTATGAAAGCCATCGATTGTTGTATAAAATACCGATAATCATTTATAACGATATAACAAAAAAACCGAACCATGAATTTCTTCGTGATTCGGTTGACGGGTGGAGTATAGCGGACTCGAACCGCTCACCTCGACACTGCCAGTGTCGCGCTCTAGCCAGATGAGCTAATACCCCGGTTTTGCGTTGCAAAGATAAGGCTATTTTTTGATTCTGCAAAAATTTTGCGCTATTTTTTGTTTTTTGGAACCTACCGGCGTGTTTTTTGAAGATTTGTTGTAACTTTACGAAAATTATCAGTTACTCTTATTTATACCATGTTACGCAGATTACTGTTTTTTGTGACCTTTTTTGCCGCCATCTGCGGTTACGGTCAATCGTCGGACGTCGTTGTAGGCGCAGCCAAGACAGCCGAGTATCTGCCCATGCTTGAAGGCAAGCGTGTGGCTCTGTTCTCTAACCACACCGGCATGGTCGGCGACCGCCATACGCTCGACCTGATGCTTGACGGAGGCGTCAATGTCGTGGCTATTTTCTCGCCCGAACACGGTTTCCGCGGCACTGCCGACGCCGGCGAGCATGTCGGCAGCGGAGTCGACCCCGTCACGGGAATACCCATCGCGTCGCTCTACGACGGCAAGAAACGCGGCCCCTCGGCCGAGACGATGGACAAGCTCGACGTCATCGTCGTCGACATCCAGGACGTAGGTCTCAGATATTACACATATTACTGCACGATGATCGATCTGATGAACTCGGCCGCCGCTGCCGGCAAAGAGGTCATCGTGCTCGACCGCCCCAACCCCAACGGCATGTATGTCGACGGTCCGATACTCGACATGAAGTATGAGTCTGGCGTCGGACGCCTCCCCATACCCGTCGTCCACGGCATGACGATGGCCGAGCTGGCTCTCATGGCCAACGGCGAGGGCTGGCTCAAGGAAGGCCGCAAGGTCGACCTCAAGACCGTCAAATGCGACAACTATACACATCAGACACGCTACGACCTGCCTATACCCCCGTCGCCCAACCTGCGGACGATGACGGCGATATATCTCTATCCGTCAATATGCTACTTCGAGGCCACACCCGTCAGCCTCGGCCGCGGCACCGACAAGCCCTTTGAAATCTACGGTCATCCCGACATGAAGGGGCGCAGCTTCGACTTCACGCCCCGCAGCGTCGCCGGCGCCAAGAATCCGCCCCAACTCGACAATCTCTGCCACGGCGTCGACCTCAGTGCAGCCGACCGTGAAGCTGTCATCGCCGCAGGCATCGACCTCGGCTATCTCATCGACGCATACCGCGACCTCAACATCGGCGACAAATTTTTCACCTCGTTCTTTGAGAAACTCATCGGCCGCGGCGACATCCGCGGCATGATCGAACAGGGCATGAGCGCCGACGAAATCAAGGCCACCTGGGCCGGCGATGTCGAGAAATTCAAAAAACAGCGCAAACCCTACCTGCTTTACGCCGAATAAACCATGTCACAGCCAATCGTTATCATCATCACCATAGCGGCCTACTTCGCTCTCCTCCTGGCCGTCTCATACTTCGCCTCGCGCGGTTCCGACAACTCGACTTTCTTCAACGGCAACCGCAAGGCGCCGTGGCCCGTCGTGGCTTTCGCCATGATCGGCGCGACCATCTCGGGCGTCACATTCATCTCTGTCCCCGGCATGGTCGTCACCAAGGGCTATGCCTACCTCCAGATGGTTCTCGGCTTTATCGTCGGCTACTTCGCCATCGCCTTCGTGCTCGTGCCGATGTTCTACAAGCGCAATCTGCTGTCGATCTACGGCTACCTCGAAGAGCGCTTCGGCGCCTCGACCTACCGCACCGGCGCGTGGTTTTTCTTCATCTCCAAGATGCTCGGCGCCGCCGTGCGCTTCCTCGTCGTGTGCTCGGTGCTCCAGCTGCTCGTCTTCTCGCCGCTCCACATCCCGTTTGTCTTCAACGTCATCGTCACCATAGCCCTCATCTGGCTCTACACCGTCCAGGGCGGCGTCAAGACTCTCATATGGACCGACACACTCAAGAGCTTCTGCCTCATCATGTCGGTGATACTCTGCATCTACTTCGTCGCCACCAACCTCGGCTTCTCATTCGGCGAGATGGTGTCGTCAATCACCGACCATCCCTCGTCGCGCATGTTCTTCTTCGACAACCCCAAAGAAGGCACATATTTCTGGAAACAGTTCCTCGCCGGCATCTTCATGGCCCTGGCTACCAACGGCCTCGACCAGGACATGATGCAGCGCAATCTGGCCTGCCGCGACACCGGCGAGTCACAGAAAAACATGATAGTCAGCGGCATCACCCAGTTCTTCGTCATCGCTCTCTTCCTGCTGCTCGGCACCCTGATGGTCATCTTCCTTGACTCGAAAGGCATAGAACATCCGGCCAAGAGCGACGACATCTTCGCCATGGTCGCCACCCACGACGCCATGCCCGCCATCGTCGGCATCCTCTTCGTGCTCGGCCTCGTCGCCGCCGCCTACTCTGCCGCCGGCTCGGCCCTGACATCGCTGACGACATCCTACACCGTCGACATCCTCGGCGCCCACAAGACACAGGACGAAGCCCGTCTGACGCGCACCCGCAAGGCCGTCCACATCGGCATGTCGACCATCATGGGACTCGTCATCATCGCCTTCTACTATCTGAGCGACCAGGACGCCATCAGCGCCGTCTACACCCTCGCATCATATACCTACGGCCCGATTCTCGGCCTGTTTGTCTACGGCATGTTCTGGAAGAAGCCCGTCCACGACCGCTTTGTGCCCGTCGTCTGCGTCCTCGCTCCCTGCCTCTCGTGGGTCATCCAGTGGTCGCTCAACAAGGCCTTCGGCTATGAGACAAGCTTCGAGCTCCTTATCATCAACGCACTGATCACCGTCATCGGCCTGCGCCTGCTCTCGGTAGGCAAGAAAACAGTGCCGGCAGCGGCCAACTAATCCCCCCGCAGACCATGGCCCGCGACCTCTTCAACCGCTATGTGTGGCTCGTCGACACGCTCAAACGCCATGGCCGCATGACGCGCAACGAGATTGACGCCTGTTGGTTACGCTCACGCTACTCCGACGGGCGTCCGTTGCCGCGCCGCACATTCTATAACTACCGCCAGGCCATCGAAGAACTCTTCGACATCACCGTCGAATGTGACCAGGCCACCTTCGAATACTATATCTCCGAAGAAGACGCCCACAGCGAGAGCGTCACCGACTGGCTGCTCAACTCGGCCGCGACAAACGACATCCTCAGCGGCTCGCGCGACGTCGCCGGCCGCATATTCATCGAAAACGTCCCCTCGGCCCGCGAATATCTCGGCGTCGTCATCGACGCCCTCCGCGCCGGCCACACCCTGCGCTTCAACTACCACCCCTATACCCGCAGCCTGCCGACGACAGGCGTCGTCATCGAACCTTATCTGCTCAAAATATTCAGGCAGCGGTGGTATGTCACCGGCCGCAACGTCGCCGAAGACCGTGTCAAGACCTACGCCCTCGACCGCATGAAAGAGGTCGTCGTGACCTCCGACAGCTTCAAGGCCGACCCGGCGTTCGACCCCGAGAGCTACTTCAGCGACTCGTTCGGCATCGTCGTGTCGCAGAACGAGCCCAAGCGCATCGTCCTGCGCGTCGACCACCGTCAGGCCAAATATTTCCGTGCCCTGCCGCTGCATCACTCCCAGACTGAGATGATAAACGACGAATACTCGATATTCCACTACCGGCTGCGCATCACCGACGACTTCGTCGCCGAACTGCTCTCATACGGCCCGAGCGTGACAGTCCTCGAGCCCCCCGAGCTGCGCGCCATCATGAAGACACGCCTCGCCGAAGCCCTCAAAGGTTATGAATAAGCTGGTCTGACTTGTCTGACCCGCCGGCTTTCCCCCTAATATTCGCTGAAGAATTTCGGTTTGATGACTATGCCGACACGCAGCTGCGAATGGAATTGTTTGTAATCGAGCAAACCCTCGCCATAGCCGTTATAATACTGCACGAACAGAAACTGGTTGTCACGCTTGAAAATGCGATAGGCAAACTCCACGATCGAGTTATAGTCAAAAAACTTGCCTGCGCGCTTGACAAGCGTCAGAGAGGCCGTGAAACGGTTACCGCTCGATATATACTGGAATCCCGTCTGATAGATGCCGCAATAGTGCAGAATATCCTTGTTGTTGACACCGTCGATAATCGGAATCCACACCTTGCCGTGCACCATCAGATGCTTGGTGACAAGGATATTGGCCGCAAGCGACACCTTGTTCCACGAACGCGACCAGATGCTGTCGCGGCCGTTGCTCTCATGCTCGATCATGAAAGTCGCATTACCGACATAGCGGTTCTTGACGAAAATCGGCTTCGCCAGACCGATGCCCGGATTGAAATTTAGGTCAGTCATCGGCATCGAGTTCTCAAGCACGTTCCAGAAACACTTCTGCGAATAGAACAGATAGAGAAACGTGCCACCGGGAAGCACCGAGCGCGTCAGTCGCTGCGCCACCGATATCTGGAACTTTATATTTGTGTTGGCACGCGTTATCTTCTGACCCACAGCCGGACCGAAAATAAAATAATTATCTTTATATAGGCCGAAATAAGGGCGGTCTTCATAATCGCGACGTATGCTGTCGGGATCAAGAGGCTCGCTGTCGATACTGAGAATCTGCGACGAAGCCGACACCGCCGAAACTAATATAGCAAATGTGATAAATAAAAGACGTCTCACCGTAAATAAACCTTATTTTACACTTTTTGCAAAGATATATAATTTTTGGCATCACACGACACATTGCAGCCCTTCCGGCCACTTTTAATCCACATTTCGCAAAACACAACCATCAAAAGAAAATGCAAAATGCACAATGCACGATTCACAATCGCGTATGGAGGTACGGCTTCAGCCGTAGCGCCGCCTTTCAAGAACACAAGGCCAAAAGGACATAAGAACAGAAGATTTTAAGTCAAGTCGCGGAGCGACGGGGTCGTGGCATAACCCTGGGCGCGGGAGAGCGTCAGCTCGACCAAGCCTGGGGAAGGAGACTAACAATCTCAGCTAAGCTTCGGAGAAGCGCGGTCGTATGGAGGTACGGCTTCAGCCGTAGCGCTGCTTCATTGCACAAGCGACGTCTGACACAGAGCGACGTCCGGCAGGACGTCTGTAGCTTCATAACCGGGTACATCGAGGCCGAAGGCTGAGATGTGCCCGGAATGCCGTGTGGATACCGTGATGTCTGTAAGACATCGAAAATGTCACTTGCGTCAGTCAAATCGATGTCTTACAGACATCACTTGTTGTTACCCTGTGCCGGGCACACCTGCGCTTTGCTTCGGTGTACCCGGTTACGCAAATCGATTGTCTTACAGACAACTCTCTTCTTACCTTAACCGCACTGATGGTCTCTCTGCCGGTTTCTCCCGGAAATAACAAAGGCGCCCCGTCGTTGGGTCGCCTTTGTCGTATTGGGTTGTTGGGTTGCAAGGGTTGAAACCCTTGCTCCATAATCATTTACTTAACCAGCACCTTGCTGACTTTGCTGCCCTGACGGCGGATATAGATGCCGTTCTCGGGATTAGCCACGCGTACACCCTGGAGGTTATAGTATTCAACCGGAGCATTCTCGTCAACAATTATATCGTCAACGCTATCGTAAACTCCAGATGTAACTACGTTAATTGTATTAATTCTTGCACTACCGGTTACACTGAATGTCACTTTTTCAACAGAACTTGCTCTTGTTGCGGCAGGAGTCCATGTTCCCGAAGATTTCTCAGCTGTATAAGTGCCTGTAGTTGTACCTAACACATCAACAGTTGTACCAGCCAATTCAATAGATTCAATCTTAAGGCCACCGGTTGCCTCTATTGTCATAGACTGACCTTTATAAAGTCTAAGATCTATATCGCCTTTAGAATTGTAAAGTCTCGGATCGGTATTATGTGTACCTTTATCGAAAGAGATAAATACGTGATTGTCTGTTAAAATTGTTGAGACTAATGACACATCTTTACTTGTGGCAGGAGTTGAGAGCAGATTGCCGTCTTTGTCATAAAGGCCCATTTTTGTGAAATCAAACGACGCTTTATTAGCTTCGGGAATCTCAGCCTTAATAGTATATTGGGCTTCTACAACTTCACTGTTGCTCATGCCTTCTTTGACCGCATAAGCTTCAATCTTGGTGTCTTCATTGATTTCAATAGCTTCGCCACTATATGCGCCTTTATCTTCACCATTTAAATAATAGTATATAGTAGCGCCTTCTGTAGCACAGCTAATAGTGACTACAGTACCTTTGATTACCGCGCCGGGGGCTGGGTCGAACGTCGGTGCGGCTACAATCTCTTCGCCCGCTGCATTTGTGATTTCTATCGGCAAAAGCTGAATTGTCGTATTATTTCTAACATTTACAAAGCCTTTTACTGTAAGGTTTGAACCGGCCTCAAAATTATTGAGTTGGAATTTGTTGTAGAGCGCGATTTCGGTTCCGTCGGCCATTGTCGCTGTTGCATTATCGCTACTTGGAGTGCCAATTGTCACACCTTTAACAACGACATAGTGATTAACAATATCAGCACTAATGCTTGTAACTTCTGCGGGTTCTACCGGAGTGCCGGCAACACCGTCAGCAAAAGTCGATGCATCGGGGTTTGAAAGTTCATATGTACCGCTATAGTCATATGCTGTACCTTTAATACCGGCAGCGATAACATCGCCATTGTTATAAGTTTTACCCACATTTCCATAGACAAGCAACCAATCGGTACCGTCTGTAACATACAGATTCTGATTATTGGTTGTCAGATTTTTCTGATATACGGCAGTCACTGGAGTCTGAATAGAAAATACCTCATTGGGATTAGTTTTAATAAGGCTGATAAACTCTGCGATATTGGCTGCTGTAGTCTTTTTGATAGTATATTCTGCTGTAGCTATTTTGCTATTTTCAAGGCCTTCTTTGACTGCGATTGCTTTCACAGTCATCGCTTCGTTGACAGTGATATCTGTTTCCGCTGTGTAAATAGCTGATTCAGCTGTGGGATCATCACCGTTAGTAGTATAATGAATTTCAGCTTCAGAATCTGAGCAAGAAATTGTCACCTTTGTACCAGCCTCAACAGCGCCTGATGTAGGTGTGATTAAAGGAGTGGCAACCTTTGTTTCGTCAATAGGATCTGTTACTTTTTTGTAAAGAGTTACCAACTGCTGACCTCCAGTTTTATAATTTGTAAAACGTTCTTGTCCACTTGTTTTATTATACTGGATAACATTTTTGTTGGTATTACTATTTTTTACAGGAATAATCTTGGCAGTAAAATCTGCTTGAATTGTAATATTTAAATTTGCTGTTTCAACCAAAGAATTACTACGATTTAAACTGCCGTTGCTCGTACCTGTACAAGTAAGGTAATATGCTGTTCCATTTTCAACATACTTTATTGCATATGTATTTTCTGCAGAACCTTCAACAAGATTAAATGACATTGCCGTACTTCCTGCATTGTCAATTGTTGCAATTTTACCATCATCAGATATAGTAATTGCATCGCTTACTGGTTTATAATACTTTGAGCCATTATAATCACCCATTGCTACAGTTCCAGAGCAAAGAATGTATTCTGCGCCAATTGTAAGGTCGGCCGTTGACTCGACACGCTGATAATTGTCACCCACTGTAGCGGCAAAAGCACTCGCCGTTATTGTCAGTGCAGCAACAACTGATAGTAACATTTTCTTCATATGAAACGAGATTTATAAGGGTTAATTATATATGCATTGTTCGATAAAAGGATGATGTCGCTCGGGCATCGTTCAGTAACACGTAGTATTCTGACTGCAAAGGTAATATTTTTTATCTTACGCTATACAATATTTTAAAAAATATGTAAATTTTTTATGCAACAAAAAATAACAAAAGGCCATAAATCCCGACGGCCTATCATAAACAAAAGAACAGAAGGCAGAAGTCCCTATGCCGTCCAAACGGCAACTCAAGGTTATACTACAACACTCTTCAATCAGCTGACTTCCAGGTATATATAAAGCTGTAGTATGATAGAACAGAAGAGTGATATAGTCTTTTGTTATTATGACCTTTGTGGTCTTGTGCTCATGATATAGTGGTGCTACGGCTGAAGCCGTACCTCCATACGCGATTGTGAATTGTGCATTGTGAATTTTGCATTGAATTAATCTTATGTTCTTATGTCCTTGTGGTCTTCTGTTCTTGAGACGGCGGTGCTACGGCTGCCAGTGTCGCCGCTAATGCGGCTCTTTTGCGTCAAATGCTCTTTGACACACGCACTACGGCGCGTTGCGCCTCGTACGTGCCTAATGAGCTGCCGCCGCTAACGCGGCTCGGTGCTACGGCTGAAGCCGTACCTACATGTCGCCTGACGCGATTGTGAATCGTGAATTGTGCACTGCTACGGATTGTGAACCGCAGAAATGTTGAGCGCCCCGGCAGGCTCAATGGGCTGTCGGGGCGCTCGGTTGTGTTTATCAGGAATTCAAATTATTTTTCCTTAAGTTTGAGGTTGTCGAGATACCAGCGGAGAGCCTTAGAGCTGGGCCACTGGCTGTCGGCATTGCGGATGGTGATCTTGGTGTCGGGTGTCACTGTGACGCCTTCGAGGTCTACTTCGACTTTCGCCCACTTATAGGCACCGTCTTTTTCGGGATGCGGCACGGGGAACTCGAATTCACTGCGGGCCGTACCGGTCTCGACGATGACGACAAGCTCGGTGTCGTCGAAGACGCCGCTGCCCTGACGCTGTGTACAGGTGTCGAACGAGAGCAACAGATGTGCGCCCGAGGGCACGCCCTCGATCTTCGGCAGCACGATACCGCTCTGATAGCCGGTGAGGCCGAATTTGAGGTAGTTGCGCTGGATGTAGGTCTGAGCCTGCGGTTTGCGCTCTGATTTGTCGGGATGGTGTGTGGCGATGATGTCATATCCTCTTTCAAGGAGGGCGTCGTAGGTCGATACGTCGTCGACTTTGTTGGTGCCGAGCTGCTGGGCCGTGGCGTCAGAATCGTTCGAGCCGATTGTATCGCCGGCGGGAGTCTGGCTTGACCAAGGCTCGAACCATTCGAAGTCGTCGGCAAAGTAGACAACCTCGAAGATGCCGAGGTCTTCGGCCTCCATGGCGAAGAAGCGCACGATCGGGGTGGCTGTACCTGCATAATAGCCTTTGACGGTCACCTTGTGGCCGCTCAGAGCGTTCATGTCGACGTCGGGACCCGAGCCGACGACGCTGAGGGTGTTGGTGGCTCCGTCGACAACGAGCGTTGTGCCGTCGAGGATACCGGTGGCCATCACATAGGTATACGTCGAGGCCGAATAGCTGTCGAGCTGAGTGGTGATGTCGACAGCGTCGGGATATGTCACTTCAGATACGTGGTCGGTCATGGTGACGCGGTCGGCCATGAAATAGGGCAGTTTGCGCGCGTCGGTCATCTTTGTTCCTTCGAGCGTGATGACGTCGCCGGGAGTAATCTTATCGAGACCGCCGTCGGCGACATAGGTGATGAAGATGTTGGCCGTGCCGTCGGTGGCTACGGCATCCTCACCGATCTTGCCCGTCACGACAAGGTTCTCGATCTTGCTCATCTTCTCGTCGGCGAGAGCTTCAGCCTCTGCGGCCTTTATGACGGGGAGGTCGCGGAATTTGTCGCCGTCCTGGCGGACCTCGACGGTCGACATGCTCTCGAGGTTGGCGCCTTTGAAGACAACTTTTGCCTTGCGGGGATTGTCGGGAGCGCCGTCGCGGTAGTTGTCGCCGACAGAAATTCTGACTTCAGTAACGCCGACACCGGCCGCCGGCTCTACTGCTACCCAGTCGGGAGCCTCGACTACCGACCACGCCGCGTCGGCATAGACCGTGATTATGGCGGTCTGGGCGTTTTCGGCATCAAAGTCAAGATATGTGGCGCTGGTCATCGTTGCCTTCGATAGCTTGTTGTCGTCGTCATCGTCGCATGATGTCACGGCGAAGCTGAGGCAGGCCAGCAGCGCTATTACGAATATGTTTAGTTTCTTATTCATCGTTCTGTCTTATTGAATTAAAGAAAAGCTGTTAGAAATCAAGACCGTCGTTCCAGCCCGGGTTCTGGGTAAGATTATGGTTGAGCGAACGTTCGTTGATGGGTATCGGATAGAGGTAGTCGCGGCCCTCGTTGAAGCCATAGCGCTCGTGGTTTTTGTGATAATCGACATAACCGCTTGCGCCCTCAGAGAGCAGAATCTCCTTGCCGATTTCTTTTACAAGAGCACCGGCGGGGGCCGAGGGTGCAGGTGTGCCGTTTGCATAAAGCACGAGGTTTACCTTGCCGTCGCCTGTCAGGTCATATTCGCCGGGGCCGGGGAAATACATGCCCTGAATCGACTGGTTGAGTCTCAGACCGGCTTTCCAGCGGAAGAGGTCGCCAAGACGGAAGCCTTCTTCAAGAAGCTCGATGCCGCGCTCGCGACGGATCTCGAGGATGACGCCGGCGTTGCTGCCTGTCACGTTGGTGAAGCCTGTCTCAGCCGACAGCAGATAGGGGTCGGGCGTGGCGTTGGCGTCGGCCATGATAAGATCGGGCATGCCGGCACGCTTGCGGATAAGATTGACCGAGTTGTTGAGGTCTTCCTGGGTGAGGGTGCCGAGCTCGGCCTTGGCCTCCGCATAGTTGAGAAGGACTTCGGCGTAACGGAAAACGGGGATATCGTTTGTATTACGGCCGCCGCGGTCTACCTGACCGCCATTGACATCAGGCGCAACGATGAATTTAATCGGCATATAACCTGTTGTGCAATAGCCGAAATCAGGTGCAAGCACTTCGCTCTTGCCGATACGGGTGTAACCAAGGCCACGGATGCTCTGGAACAGGCGCGGATCACGGTCTTTCATCTCATCGGCGAAGACCATAGTCTGCCAGCCGGCTTTGTCGGTGAAGCGACTGCCGTCTTTCATCAGATAAGTGTTGATGAAGTTGCGGGTCAGACCGGGGATACCCTGCGTGGGCTGGAAAGACAGGCCGTTGGCGTTATGGCATACACCAAGAGAATAATTATTACGTATCGCAAGAATATATTCATCGGGATTGGCATCTTCAAGGGTGAAGAGCGTCAGATAGTCTTTCGAGGGATTATTGGTGCTGTAGAGCTTATACTCTTTCTCTTCCATAAGCTGCTTGGCGGCAGCAGCAGCCTGTTCGAGATAGAACTTATAGTCATGCCCTTCGAGGCTGATGTTGTGATACTTGCGGTATGTACCCTCGTAGAGGCAGAACTGTGCTTTCAGCGCGAGAGCGGCGCCGTGCGACACACGATAAGGATTATCGGGATTCTTGGCTTTTACTGGAAGTATTTTTATTGCGTAGTCGATGTCTTTAAGCATCTCGGTCATTACAAATTCGCGAGAATCGCGTGCTTTTTGCAACTGCTCAGTATCAGCCGAACCGATAGGCTTGTCATACCAGGGCACATCGCCGAATCGCTTAACTTTCTCGAAATAAAAATATGCGCGGAAGAATCTCGACAGAGCCACATAATGCTCTCTGACCGATTCGTCATCACACTGGTCGGCATGGTCGAGACACTCGTTTATACGACGCAACGTACCCCATGACCAGCCTCCGCCCGATTCGGGCACCTGACGGCGGTTGCCGCCGATAATGACCGCAGACAGATTCATCTGCACATACTGGTCACTCTGCTCTGTATAAGGCTCTTTTGTGAGCAGGTTGTTATAGTAGGGATTGGTGAACAGCTTAAATTGATCATCGTTTTTAAAATAAGCGATGTCGTCGACCGAATCTTTCGGCTTAGTATCTATCCAATCTTCACATGAAGACAGTCCGGCTGCCAAAGCCAACATTAATACCGGAATTATTTTTTTCATTGCCATAATCTGTTTAAGGTTTAGAATGTTACGTCGATACCAAACATAAACGTTCTCGACCACGGATAGAACATGTTGCTCATCACGCCGTCGCCGCCTGTACGGTCAAATGCCGCTTCGGGGTCAATATATTTGGTGTTCTTCTTCAAGGGTGACCAGTAGCAGAGGTTCTCGCCCGAGAAGTAGACGCGAACTTTCTCCATATAGGCGACTTTCGTCCATTTCTTGGGTAAGGTATAACCCACGGTCAAATTTTTGAAGCGCAGATAGCGGAGGTTCTGGAGATAACGGTCGTTGACAAACTGCAGTGTGCCCGATGTCGAGGCGTAAGCCATAGGACGGGGGAAGTATGCGTTGGGGTTGTCCTCAGACCAGATTTTCTCGCGGAAGTCCGCCGGCATGAAGCTCAGGTAGGGATAAGAATACGAGCCCCAGAAAGGCATCGAGTGTCCGTGGGGATACCAGTAGTGGTTGCCTGTGCCCTGGAAGAATGCCGAAACATCGAAGCCGAAGTAGCGGATGCTTGCGTTGAAGCCATACTGCAGGCGAGGTAATTTATTGCCAAGTTTGACGCGGTCACCGGGGTCGTCTACAGTATTCTTGCCGAGGCCGATATCGCCGCTGCCGTCGACGTCGAGATATTTGATATCGCCTGCCTGCCAGCCGCCGTTGATACGTTTGGCTACATAAGCGAGGTTGACTTCAGAAGCATATTTCTGAGCTTCCTCTGTTGTCTTGAACAGACCACCGGTCTTGAAGCCCCAGATTTCGCCATATTCCATGCCTTCATAATAATCTTTGGCAAACGAACGGTCAGGGTTGTCATATTTTGTAATCTTCGAGCGGTAGTCGCTGAGGTTAAATCCGACGCTGTAAGTCAGCATCTGGTTTCCGAGCTGGATATTATCCATCCAGTTGACAGATACCTCATAACCTTTGGTGTTAAGGTTAGCGACATTCATAAGCGGTGCGTTGGCGCCATAGACGCTTGGAAGCGCAACACCCTCGGCAAGCATATCTACCGTGCGGCGGATATATCCGTCGGCTGTGATATTGAGTCTTGTACCGAAGAACGAGGCGTCGATGCCGAGGTCATAGTGTTCGGCTTTCTCCCATGTACGGTCTGAAGCAATCGGATCCTGAATCGATGTATAGGTGCCCATCGTATTGCCGTCAAAAGTATATCCGGCAAAGTTATGAGAAGTTACCTGACGGAGATAGGTATAATATTCTTTGATGTTCTGATTACCGAGTCGGCCGTATGAAAAACGTATTTTAAGATTGTCCACTGTACTGCGGAGCGGTTGGAAGAAACTTTCTTCTGACATACGCCAGCCTACCGAACCCGAGGGATATGCGCTCCAGCGATGACCTTTGGCAAAACGCGACGTGCCGTCGATACGGCCGCTGAGTTCTACGAGATATTTGCCTTTATAATCATAGTTGATACGCCCGAAAATACCCTGAATAGCATAGCCGGCTTGACCGCCGCCGACTCTTATCTCTCCCTCACCGCCTTTGAGCTCAAGGTCGTCGAGATCTTCTGAGGTAAGATTCTGCGCATAGGCCGATATATTTTTATAATCGTATGACTCATAGTTGTAACCTCCGACGACAGTGAGATTGTGATCTCCGGCAAAGGTATCGTTATAAGTTGCAAAAGCATTGACAGTGTAATAATTGCGGGTATAGACCTGTTCTGTCAGCTCGTTCTGACCCGCACCGGTCTTGTATGATTCCAGCGGGCCGTCGGGGGTGACGCGATATGTGATGTTGTTGCCGCGGAATGTATTACGGCTCTGCGAGAAACGGTAGGTAAAATCGGCGGTTACTGTCAGCTGCTTGATAGGTTTGATATCCATGCGGGTCATGTTGGTGAACTCCGTGCGACGTCTTACATTACGGTGATTGCCCTCGGCAAGCATAATATGACGTCCGTTCATGATACCTCGGCTGTTATATGAGTTGAGATACAGCCAGCTGCCGTCGGGGTTTTTCTCGGGGAAGCAGGCAAGAGCATGGCGGGCACCGTATGCGAGTGCGTTCTCGACATTGGCATCAGGACCTACGAAGTTATACGTCGAACCCATGAATGCCGTATTGTTCTGCATCGTAATCCATTTATTTATATTGAAGTCAATTTTGGCCCTGAGATTATACTTCTTGTAAATATCGGGGTTGACTTTAAGCATACCTTTTTCGTGGTTGTAACCACCCGACAAATAATACTTCGCAGCATCAGTGCCACCATTAATGGAGAGATTATACTGCTGAGTGGGGCGCTGGTCGTTAAAGACCATATGGTAGCGGTCATAGTTGCCGTAGTAGATCCACTGACGCTTGCCGTTGCGCTCGATTTCCATCGTCCAGGGACGGTCGGGATTCTCGGTCTTGTCGTTGACACGGGCGAGAAGCTGCATCATATCGTAGTCAGTATAATTGACTTCCTTGGCGGTACCGTTGGCTGTGACAAACTGGTTGACTGTGTATACCGACCAGTAGCCGCGGGTCTCGTATTCAGTGCTTGTCGTAGGCTCGTTCCAGCCCCAGCGACCACTGAAGCGCACTTTGGCTTTGCCATTGTCCGACTTGCCGCTCTTGGTCGTCACGAGGATGACACCGAAGGCGCCGCGGGCACCGTAGACAGCTGCCGCCGATGCGTCTTTGATAACCGAAATCGAAGCTATATCATTGGGATTGACGTCGTCCATATCGCCGATTGTTCCGTCGATAAGGACCAACGGTGCTGATTTCGCCGCGATTGATGTCACACCTCGAATATTAAGCTCACCGGATTGCTGTCCGGGTACGCCCGAATTAGTCGTGATGTTAAGGCCGGGGACCGAACCTTGAAGCATGTTCGACACAGAATGTGACAGACGGTCCTCGAGTTTTGCTCCGTCAACTGCGGCGACCGAGCCGGTGAGGTTGACTTTCTTCTGTACACCATAGCCGACAACGACAGTCTCTTCGAGCATCATGGCGTCTTCCTCGAGTATGATATCAACCTTGGTCTGGTCGGCGCCGACCTTTACATTTTTTGGTTTATATCCTACATAAGATATTTTAAGGGTCACAGCGCCGGCAGGCACCTTGATGGTAAAGTTGCCGTCAATATCGGTGCTGACAGCCGCTTTATTCTCAACCACCTGAACGCTGACACCGATGAGGGGCTCGTCCTGCGCGTCGCGGACATTACCCGTCAGCATACGGTCTGCCGCAAGCGCCGCGGGAGCGCCCGCCAGCAGCAATGCCAGCATGAGAATTAGTTTTTGGATTAGTTTCATAACAAAATCAAATGTGATGGTTATTAGAAATCAGGTTTATTTTCTACGATAGAGATCTGTGCTGAAAGCCTTGGGGCGTTCCATGGTCTCGGTGTAGACCGTGCCGAATTCGTCAGTTACGGTGATGATGACGTCAGTGTCGACGTCGGGAGCCGTAGCTCTGAAGAAATGGGGGAACGACTGTGTCACGAAGTTAGGCACAGATGTGAGGTCGGCGTCATTGAAACGCGGCACAGACATGGCTGCGATGTGAAGCGGGTCGTAGGCCCAGCCTTCTTTGACTTCGAGTTCCTGACCGTTGACAGTCTTGATGCTGATCTTCCAGTCGTTGCTCCAGTTCCAGACATTGACAAGGATAGTATTCTTCTTGGTGTTAGGATAGGCGCTTTCATATCTGAGCCATGCGTTCTTGACGCTCGTCGGAGCGCTGGCCGACATATTGGGAACATCGGCGCCCGAGAAGCTGACGTTGTTGAGGTCGTAGCTGCGGAACTGGATGTTCTGATCCATCTTGGTGCCCTTGTAGACCCATTTGATGTCCTGACCGTTGATGTCCCAGATTTCATAACCGCCGGGAGAACCGTCGGGGCTGAGATGTACGTCTTTCGTATAGTGGCCCGACCACCACCATGAACCGCAGATAGCAGTCACGTTGTGCTCATAGACCGGACGTCCTTTGATAATCTTGTCTGACGGACGCACGTTGTGGCTCTTATGGGTGTGGCCCGTGATGAAATGCACCGTATAGCCGTCGAAAGCGTTGAGGACGTCGCTGGTATTGGTGAGCTCGCCCTTGAACTTGTCGCTTGTGGCGATGGGATAGAATATCGGAGCGTGCATCGTCACGACGATGGGAGTCGATTTGTCGACATAAGCCAGATCTTTGGCGAGCCAGCTGAACTGCTCGGGCATCAGGCGCTGGATATAGTTGCGGCTCGATGTTCCGTCGTAGTTGCTGCAGTCGATATTGTCAAGAACGATATAGTGGATGCCGCCGATATTATATGAATAATATTCGGGAGATATGTTGGCCCAGTAAGGAGCCTTGGCGTCGACGTTGTTGGTCGTCTCCATCTTGTTGTCGTGATTGCCGATGGTGTGGTAGATCATCAGGTTGGGGAGGCGTTTGTTGATATCGTCGAGATAGTTGGTGAGATCATACTTGCGGCTGGCCCAGTAGAGATCCCACGACATGTCGCCGAGAGTGAGGGCATAGAAACGCGTGTCGGGATTCTGACGGATATAATCCTTGACATCGTCGGTGAATTCAGTGAACTGCTTGAGGTCGTCGGTGCGGTTGGCCAGGTGCATGTCACCGAAGACAAGCATCTTGTATTTGCTCTGATCGACCTTCCTGAGTTTGAAGTGAGCGCTCTCGGGTTCGTTGGGACCGCCTTTGAGCTTGGCATAAATCACGGGAAGGATGCCGAGCTGTTCGGGCTCGTAACCCGAGGGAACCGACATGAAGACATATCCCTTGATCTTTGTCGACGCAAGCTGATAGACGCCGTCGGCGTCTGTAACCGCAGTCTCGACACCGTCGCTGACAACAACACCGGCAACCGGACCGTCCTCTGTAGAGATGCGGCCATAGACAGTCGTGCCTTCGGTGATGTCGATAGGCTTGTCGATAAGAGTGATGTTTACCGTACCGCACATCTTGCGGCTGTCACCGCGTTTGATATAGACGCGATATGACCCGTCGGCAAAATTCTTGGGAAGAGTAAACGAGAAACGGCCCACACCCAGCTCTGAAGAAGCGGCGACGGGCACGACCGATGTTATCGGGCATTCAAAGAAAACACCCTGAAGATTCTCGAGATAGACGACGTCGGTCATGGCGATGTCGTCGCCTTCCGACAGCGGGAAAGTGCAATCCTGCCCCTTGATTACCTCGATTGACTTCGGCAACGTGACATGAATCCCCGAGCCACCCGTCGGATTGTCAGGGTAATCTACGTCATCATTACAGCCGTAAAATGCGAAAGACAGAGCTACAGCAGTAATTGCCAAGCTCATAAGTTTAAAAATCTTCATAGACAGCTTATAATTCCTATATTAATATTAATTTAAGGTTAATCGATTCTCATACTTTGCCGGGCAGACAGAGCCAAGCCCGGATATTAATCACGCCGTAAAAGTACAATTTTTATCAATATGAAACAAAAATTTTCATATCGAAATAAAAAATTTCGCAACGAAAGTTTATTTTTAACAATTTTAGCACTCCAATTTAAGACTAAAACACCTTTTAACTTAATTTTTCTATTTTTATAATATCTGCGACCATCCTTACCATAACTTTGCAAGAAAATACCGATACACATATATTTATATGTTTAAATATGGCTCAGAAAACGATAAAACTATTATTCAGACTTGCCTTTTGCATATTCGCGGCTTTCACGGCGACAAGTTGCGGCGACAGCGAGAGTTTCACCGTCGAAGGCACTATAGAAGGCAATCCGACACTTAACCTTAGATATCTATACTACAGCAACAACGCCCTGCAACAAGGCATAACGGCCGCCCGAGAAGGCAAATTCACCTTCAAAGGCTCAAGCCAGACACCGACAGTCATCGAGATCACCGATAACGACTATCGCCTGGTAGGCCGCATCTACGCCGTCAACGGCAACCGCATCGAGTGCCGGCTCGACCGCAACAACCCAAACAACATAAACGCCGAAGGCAACGACGTCGGCGAACGCTGGAGCCGCTTTCTGCGCGACAACGCCGAAGCACTCGCAAGCCCCCACGCCAATGCAATTATCGAGAAATATATCGCCGACCGTCCCGATGACGTTGTCTCGACCCTGCTGCTCGTCACATCATACGACTCGGCCGGCAATGCCGCCAGGGTCGATTCGCTCCTCGAGGCGATAGCCACAGACGCGCGGCCCTCGACCCTGACCGACGGATACAACTATCTGCTTCAGCGGCTTGTCGCCGCAGAAGCCACATCTGAAGTCAGACCCATCGTATACTTCAACGCCCGCGACTCGCTCGAGACCTACAACCCCTCGCGCAGCAAATACTCCCTCATAGCAGTCCGCCCGAGTCACTTCAAGGTGTCTGACTCTATCACGCCCGAACTCAGATCACTGGCAGGCAAATACAAAACTCGCACCCTAAGAATCGTCGACTTCTCGACAGAGACCGACACCACAGTCTGGAAAAGCGAGGTGCGCGGCGACAGCGCCTCATGGAGCCGCGGCATCCTCGTAGCCTCGGTCGCCACCCCCGGCATCGACAGACTCGGCATCCCCGCCCTCCCCTACTTCATCGTCGTCGACTCGACAGGTACGCAGCACTACCGCGGACAGTCGGTCAAGGCAGCCAGAGCCGACATCGAGCGGCTGCTCGACAGATAAACCGCCCCAACACCCCTCGGAAAATGTTAGTGAAGATCTACGGCGCCGCCGTCAAAGGCATTGACGCCATTACCGTAACAATCGAAGTATCTGTAAGCAAGGGCTTTCAGTATTGCATCGTCGGCCTCCCCGACACAGCCATCAAAGAGAGCAACGAGCGCGTCAAATCAGCCCTTAAAGAGACAGGCTACGACCTGCCCCGCCGCAACGTCGTCATCAACCTCGCCCCCGCCGACGTGCGCAAAGAGGGTTCGGCCTACGACCTTCCCATAGCGATAGGCATCCTCGCCGGCGCCGAACAGATAACAGCGACAGACCTCGACAAATACCTGATAATGGGCGAACTGTCGCTCGACGGCAGCCTGCTGCCCATCAGAGGCGTCCTGCCCATGGCGATAGAAGCACGCCGCCTCGGCTTCAAAGGCATGATACTCCCCGCAGCCAACGCAGCCGAAGCCGCCGTCGTCAACAATCTCGAAGTCTACGGCGCCGCCAATCTCGCCGGCGTCATCAGCCATCTCACCGGCCTCGAGCCACTGCCACGCACCGTCGTAGACACACGCGGCGAATTCGCAGCCGCCCGCGACATCTTCGACCTCGACTTCGCCGACGTCAAAGGTCAGGAGAACGTCAAACGCGCCTTCGAGGCCGCATGCGCCGGCGGCCACAACATACTCCTCGTCGGCCCTCCCGGCTCAGGCAAGTCAATGATGGCCAAACGTCTGCCGACAATAATGCCGCCGCTGACGCTCCACGAATCACTCGAGACCACAAAAATCCACTCTGTCGCCGGCAAACTCAAACGCGACTCTCGGCTGATAACGATGCGTCCATTCCGCTCGCCCCATCACACCATATCGCCCGTGGCCCTCGTAGGCGGAGGCTCAAACCCGTCACCCGGCGAAATATCACTGTCCCACAACGGAATACTCTTCCTAGACGAATTCCCCGAATTTTCCCGCTCGGTACTCGAAGTGCTGCGACAGCCCCTCGAAGACCGCCACATCACCGTCTCGCGCGCGAAATACACAATCGACTACCCCGCCTCGTTCATGCTCGTCGCCTCGATGAACCCCTGTCCCTGCGGCTATTACAACCATCCCACCAAAGAATGCACCTGCGCGCCCGGACAGGTCGCCAAATACCTCGGACGCATCTCCGGCCCCCTGCTCGACCGCATCGACATACAGGTCGAAATCCTGCCCGTACCTTTCGAAAAACTGTCATCAATGTCCGACGGCGAAACCAGCGCCGCCATACGTTCGCGCGTCGTCGCAGCCCGCGCAATTCAGGAAGCGCGATTCGCCGACGAGCCCGCCGTACACTGCAACGCCCAGATGACGCCCCGTCTGCTCGAACGCTACTGCCGCCTCGACGACGCCTCCGTCGCCATCCTCCGCAAAGCCATGACAAAATACGACATGAGCGCCCGTGCCTACGACCGCATCCTCAAAGTCGCCCGCACCGTCGCCGACCTCGCCGCGTCGCCCGACATCCGTCCCGACCACATCCGCGAAGCCATCAACTACCGCAACCTCGACCGCTCGACCTGGGGCACCAACTCACCCAAAACCCCGCTCTAAACCTTACCCCTCCCATTCGGCGGCAAGCCACCGACACAGAAACAAATTTATCGGCTGATTTGTCCTTGTGCCAACGGCTTGCCGTTGGGCCGTAAAATCCACCTGCTATGCCCCGCCATTATAACCACGACTATAAATCGAGATGTATCTATCACATCACCCTGAAGAAAATCGCCGAGGCCCCTCCGTTTAGCTATCTTTCAAGCGGTGTGGCTGACTATTGTCTTGTGCGCAATCCAATAGGCTCCATTATAGAAAAACACATCCGCCGGCTGCCTGAGCTAAACCCGTCATTAAGGCCTTTGCAATATTGCGTGATGCCCGACCACGTTCATCTGCTTTTGTTTGTCACGAGTCCGATTGACTTGCCGGTTGGTAACTACACTGGCAAACTAAAAAACGCTATTCTACAAGAATATCGGCTTTTATCAAAGACTGAAGCATTGATTTTCGACCATGATTTTTATGATTGCATTCTACACCGCGGCCGTTCCCTCGACACTCTCTACAAATATATTCGCGACAACCCGCGGAGGTTGGCTGTTCGACATGCTCATCCCGAATTCTTTCACCGTGTCAACGAGTTGAAAATCGGCGAGCGGACCTATCAAGCCTATGGAAATTTCCAGCTGCTCGACAATCCATTCAAAGAGCAAGTGATTGTCCATCGCGCCGATACGCCCGAAATCCGTCGCAGCAATCGTGAGTCATGGCTCCATACCACTGCCAACGGCGGTGTCCTCGTCTCGCCCTTCATCTCACCCGACGAAAAAGCCATCCGCGCCGAAGCCGAAGAAGTCGGTGGCCGTATTATACTCATCACCAACCATTCCCTCGACCCACGCTACAAACCTATCGGTCACGACTTCGACCTCTGCAAATCTGGCCGCCTGCTCATCATCTCAGCCAACCTCGAAGACGACCTGTGCCGCTCTGCCTGCCTGACCATGAACTCCCTCGCAGAAAAAATTTGCAAATAGCCCCGTCCCAAGTCAAATCATATATTTGCCTGAATTATTGTCAATACGAATATAATTTACTACATTTGAGCCTTAAACGTATTCACCTCAACCTTATAAGTCATGAAAAACGTTTCAATATTCATCGCCGGCTCGACTGTGTTACAGGCACAGCGCATAAACCTTAAGGCCCTTGCCATAGACCTGAACGGTGAATTTGAGAAGAAAGGTGTGCAGCTGCAGGTCTTTTCCTACGAAAGCTTTAAAGACAACCAAAAGGCTTATAACGACTTCATTACTGCGCGGGCTGACCTCGTGCTGTTTATCATCGACGGCAAGGTCGGTACGAAAACCCGCGCCGAATTTGACCTGGCCGTTCAGTCTTACTCAGCCAAAGGTCGTCCGCAAATACTCGTCTTCATTCATAAACTCGACAGTCTGACTGCCGACATCGCTCACTTTGAGGGCTTTGTCGAAGCCGCAACGGGCAATTATTGCGTCACATACGTCGACGACGCCGACCTTGTCAAGCAGGCTGAGATACGTCTGCGCCGGTTCATAACATCGCTCTCGACGGAATCGGCGTCGATAAATTCCTTCCATAAGCAACCGGCCGAATTACCCGAAAGTCCTGCCGTCTCAAAGCCAAAGAGCAAGAAACTGTTCAAGGCCTTGCTGTTAGCATTGGCCATAATAATAGGAGTCGGCGCTTTTGCCCTTGGATTCATCGCGTCTCATAGGACGAACAAGCAAACACTTGTCATTGCCGGAGGCGGCTCGGCCGCGAATCATATAATGAGGAAATTCGACATTAAATTCTCCGAATACCCGGATGCTTTCCACATGCACATGCCGAGTGGCGCGGCCTGGCAGCTTCTTACAGAAGAAGTTATATCCAATCCGAATTTCGATAAGCAGCCTTATATCCCGGTTTGCGTTTCTGCATCCGTTGCTATAGGCGCTTCATTCTTGTCAAACATTGTTGATTCAACAACTTTTTGCAACAAGGCATCTATTATAGCCTTCGATATGGGCAATGACACACTTGTCGTTCATGTCGAACGAACTCCATTCGTTGAGAATTATCTTGCTAAAGAAATAAAGTCGGAAAATATTACCGTAGAGCGGCTTGCAAAAATCATAAAGGAGAAAAGAGGCGACATAAACATCTTGCCGACAACTCCAAAGAGCGGCACACGCGTAAAATATCATGATCTTCTCGAACGCTGCGGCGTTGACCTGTCGACATTAGATACTTGCTACACCGAAATATCGGACATCACACATCTTCATCACGGGAATAAGCCCTATATAATCCTCGGCACGGCAGCTTATTATCCGGCTAAATTTGAATCTCTCTCTAAAGAGGAGCGACCGATACGCCTGACATTAGTCGATTCAATAGGGAACCCCGTTGAAAAACCGGTCATGCTTTATTGCCTTGCAACAGTCATAAACAAGGACAACAATAACACTCTTGATGAATTACATTTTGCCGAGATAACAAAACAGTTCCTCAAGGATTTAGGTTTGGACTCAGTTCCAAAAATCAAATCAATTCTCGACGCACCGAGATTCGAACGCAGCTACAGAAAAGTAATCCTCACCCCCGCAGAACTCCAGCCGATACAATAGCCCGATTTATAAAAAACGCACGATTTCTCAATCACAATGACACACATAGATTCTTCTAATGCCTGGGTCTTTATTTCTCACTCAAATAAAGATTTTGAAAAGATAGTACAAGTGAGGAATAAGCTTGAACGACTGCAATATAAGCCGTTATTGTTCTTTCTAAAATGCCTTGATGATGATTCAGAAATTTTTGACCTGATCAAACGTGAAATCAAGGCGCGAGATAGGTTTATACTCTGTGAAAGCGAAAATTCTAAAAATTCAGAATGGGTCGCTAAAGAAGTCGCTTATATAAAATCTCTTAACCGTCCTTATGAAGTAATAAACCTTGATGCTGACGAGAATACAATCGACCGCTCCATAAAACGGTTTGATATCAGATCGACAATGTATATATGGTCGACGGATGATACAATCGCCAACCTTGTGTCAAGCAAGCTCATTGACAAGTCATATAAAGTATGCATCCTTCCTAAAACTTATCTGAGAGATTATTATTGGTTTAAAACCGGCTCTGCCGATTTATTAAGTTCTGATTTTCATGATGTAAAAGGGAATGGCTATGTGCTTTTATTGATAACAAGAGAGCTGAATGAGCAGGAGATTCATCACATAGATTTTGACGCATCCTATTTTAAATTAGCTACAAATTACTGCAGGCCTTATATCCTGTCGAAAGAAGCGGCTAAACATCGCGATTTATATGAAGATTTGGTAAATCTTGACGGGATCCGACCCAAAATCATCTTCTCAGGTGATTCCAACAGCCGTGATAATGAACAATGCGCCGAAGACATAATAAATGATATCATCGCACTGGATAAATACCACCACTCTGTCTAACCGTCTATAAATCACACATATCCCATACGGTACTTTTTCGTAACGGAATCAAAGACAGATGACACGGCCGTAAAATTTATTATCATTGGCGTCAGCACCATAATTACCCCATATTACCTCTCGATTTTGTTTCAATTTATCTGTATATTTGCAAAGTAGACTGATTTAGGCCATTAACCGATTTTCACCATGAGCAAATCTAAGGATTTCGACATTTTTATAAGCTATTCGCGGAAAGATTTCGATGAGGTCAATTCCTTTCTAAATCTTTTAAAACGCCGCATTCCAGGACTGCGGTGTTGGTTCGACCTCACAGGCATCGAGAGCGGCGACGAGTTCATGGATAAAATCGTGACAGCCATCGACAAATCTGACAAAGTGCTTTTTATGGTCTCTGACAACTCAATCATGTCGCCATGGACCAAGAAAGAAGTCATATATGCCGAGAACACCGGTCACACACTCATCCCCGTTCTACTGCGTGGTGCCAAGCTCAAAGGCTGGTTTCTGTTCAACTACGGCCTCATCGACAGCATCGACTCAAGCGACCCGCGTCAGGTCGACAAGTTAATCGACAACCTTAAAGAATGGGCTCAAAACCCGGGGAAAGAAAACCACAGTCTCATTTGCGTCAAAAATAATTGCAACACGGGCTATGTCGATTTTTCAGGTAAGCTCGTCATCCCGATGATATATATGAATGGCCACAGATTTTCAGAAGGGTTGGCAGCCGTAGGAAACAAACACTATCAGCGCGGCTATATCGACACGTCAGGCGAGTTTGTGATCCCTCCTAAAAATTATTTTGAATGCAAAAATTTCAGCGAAGGTCTGGCAGCGGCGAGATATACCACTGAGAATTGGTTTTCCGACAAATGGGGTTATATAGACAAAACAGGCAGAATGGTTATTCCACCCACGTTTCAAAGTGCCAACGATTTTAATGAGGGTGTCGCCGTTGTCGAAAACGACTGGAAATATGGTTTTATTGATAAAGTCGGCAATCTCATTTCTCCTTATAAATACGAGTATGAATTTCATTTCCAGGAGGGTCTCGCATCAGTCAAAGGCGCTAACGGAAAATACGGCTACATCAATAAAGCCGACGATTTGGTTATCAACTGCATATACAATAACACTTACAGATTCAGAGAAGGGCTGGCTTCAGTAAGAATTGCAAACGATCATGGATATATCGATAAGCAAGGCAACATTGTTATTCCTTTCAATTATCATGATGCCTATGGGTTCGGTGACGGACTGGCTCCGGTGCAAAACCGCTCCGGGAAATGGGGATTTATTGATAAGACAGGTAAACTCGTGATACCGTATATTTATAGTTGGGCCTATAGTTTCAACGAGGGGCTGGCTGCTGTACAAAACGATAAGGACTTACGGGGATATATCGACCGTTCAGGACGTATGGTCATACCTTGTATTTACAGGCGAGATATCGCTAACGGCCCATATTTTCACAATGGCCTTGTTGTTGTGCAGAACGACTCGGGAAAATCAGGCGTGATTGACAAAGAGGGCAATGTCATCGTCCCATTTGTTTATGACGAGATAGAACTTTGACTTTCTCTCTCACTCCTCTGCTATCGAGTAGTTGAGGAAGTCGATGAGGGGTTTGGCGAGGAGGAAGTCTTCGGCGGCGCGTTCATACCAGTGCGGGTCGGTGAAATAGCTGTGCCCGCAGGGAGCAAAGCGGCCATAGTCCTTGAGTTTCAGCAACTCGATCTGCGGATGATCTTTGGGCCAGCCCTGCGGAGCCGATTTCAGACGCTGGCCGACCCAACCGGGATAACGGGCGGCGAAGCGCGGCTCGTTGACTATCTCCTCGAATTCCTCGATATTGTCGACGATAGCATGGCGCAGCTTTTTGAGCAGAGGCTGTTCGGGGCAGTAAAGGCCTGCATAGAGGCCGTTTTCGTCGGGACGGACATCGACCTGAAGGTAATAGCCCGACATTATTGTCTTGCGGCCGAAGGGCGACAGTGCCGCCGAAAAATATACCTTATAGGGCGATTTGTCAGGCGAGAAACGTGTGTCGCGGCTGAAACGGTAGCTCGCCGTCGACGCCGTCTGTGTCTTCATCCCCGGCTCCCACTGACTCATGCAGGCGATGAGGTGCTCGAGATCATCATACCAGCGTGCGCGCAGGTCGTCGTAACGGCCGCGGTTGGCGTAGAACCACGGACGGTTGTTGTTGGCCGCCACATCGGCCAGAAAGTCATATATATCTGAAATCATAGTCGTTGCTGTTATTTTATATCCTCCCAGTCGACGTCGACAATCTGCTGTTCGACCTCGGTGTAAGTCGTCGTATTCTGCCTGTCAGTCGCGGTCGTTTCAGCCTTTATCTCTTCGAAGGCGACGTATTCGCCGACCGACGGGTCGATTTTTTTCTTGGTTTTTGGCTGACGCGGTGCCTCTTTCCGACCGGTCTGCGACGAAGCCCCGGCTCCGGCGGCGTTTCGGAACTGGTCAAAGAAACGGCGCGTCTGACGCCGTGCACGCCATATCGTTATCACCACCCTTATGACAGGGATGACAATGAAAAAGACAAACAGTAGGAACAGGAATGTACCCATATCGAGAACAATCGTTTTATGTTTTTATAAATCGGAGCGGCGCGATTGTCAAAGCTCGCGGCGCGAAAGAATCGAGACAAGCAGATAAAGGACGATAGCCCAGATGAAGCCCGACAGACCGTAAGCCCATACAAACGCGGCTGTCGCGATGATGACGACATAGCGGCGAACGTTTTCGTGGAATGACAGACTCTTGATTTTGAGCGAAAACATCTTGATATTCGAGACCATGGCGAGCGAGACGGCGACGATGATGACGGCCATGATGATCGTGCCGGGATAACCGTAGCGCGTAAACCAGCCCGACATGCCGATCCAGAAGATGGCGTTGGCCGGTATCGGCAGACCCTTGAAAGTCGTCGACTGGCTGTCGTCGATATTGAATTTCGCCAGACGCAGGGCGCCCATCGCCGGGATAAACAGAGCGATGTAGCAGAGCCATTCGATCTGCGAATAGCCGAGCATCATATTGAGCATCAGCATCGCCGGAGCAACACCGAAGCTGACCATATCGGCCAGCGAGTCAAGTTCCTTGCCTATTAGCGAATAGGCCTTCAGCAGACGGGCGCTCGCGCCGTCGAGAAAATCGAAGACCGTGGCGGCCCCTATCATCAGACACGCCATTTCGGCTCCGGTGAGACAGCCGTAGCTTTCGGTATAATTGAATGCGAATATTATTGCCACACAACCCGAGATGAGGTTGAGAGTTGTCAGGGTGTTTGGTATGAAGGCAACAAATCGATTTGTCATTGTTCTATGATTTTGAGCTTAAACGGCCGACTTCAGTGACGCCGCCGACAGTTTTATCGCCGATCTTGACATAAATCTCGGTGTCGGTCGGCAGATAAATGTCGACACGCGAGCCGAATTTTATAAAGCCCATGTGATCCTGTATCGAAGCCTCGACGCCGGGATGCGCATAGGTGACTATGCGGCGCGCCATGGCGCCGGCTATCTGTCGCACGAGCACGAGTTTGCCGTCGGGGGTGCGGATGACCACGGTCGAGCGCTCGTTCTCGGTGCTCGACTTCGGCAGGTAGGCAGCCATAAAGCGGCCCGAGTGATGTTTCGAGTAAATCACCTCGCCGTCAACGGGAAACCAGTTGGCATGGACATTGAAGACACTCATGAATACCGACAGCTGTATGGCCTTGCAGTGGAGAAACTCGTCTTCAAAAGTCTCTTCGAGAGCCACAACCTTGCCGTCGGCGCTTGCCACCACGACATTCTCGGGATTGCCTTTGAACTGTCGTTTGGGCGAACGGAAAAAATTTACGACCAGCAGGTAGAAGACACCGCATACGGCCGTCGAGGCTATGGCGATAGCCAGCGGCCTGACCCACAGCCACAGCGGAATGTTGATCAG
Source organism: uncultured Porphyromonadaceae bacterium (assembly GCA_902493335.1). Taxonomy (GTDB): domain Bacteria; phylum Bacteroidota; class Bacteroidia; order Bacteroidales; family Muribaculaceae; genus CAG-873. The sequence continues at coordinate 5,814 of CABUPJ010000012.1, read as the reverse complement.
GAGCAGTATTATTATCAATATAATCAGTATATTGGTACCTTCGTGGTGTATTTTGACTCTCATCTAATTATTGATGTCATGTTGACTTTGAGATACAAAGTTATATTAATTTTTTTTATTTCCACAATTACGGGTCTTTTTTTGTGGTTTTTTATGCTATCGCTGCATTAATAATCGTTAAAAGCCTGCGCAGAACGCCAAGTTTAGATAACTTTGCAGTTTAAAGTCTAAAACTCCAATCGTTAATGAAAAAGTATAATCTTGTCAATAACTCTTTGGGCTGGCTCTGTTTTGTCATCGCCGCGGTGACATATATGCTGACCCTTGAGCCGACAGCAAGCTTCTGGGACTGTCCCGAGTTTATCCTCCAGGGTGCGAAACTCGAAATAGGCCATCCGCCGGGCAACCCCATCTTCATGCTTGCCGCACGATTTTTCATCACCCTCTTCGGCGGCGAGATGTCTATGGCCGCTTTTGCCGTCAACACCATGTCGGCTCTCCTCAGCGCCGGCACTATCCTGTTGCTCTTCTGGACAATAACACACCTCATAAAGAAACTCATCGTCGCCGATGACGCTACTGAAGTCTCCCTCATCCAGATGTTTGTCATCATGGGCGGCGGCATCTGCGGCGCTCTCGCCTACACCTGGAGCGACACATTCTGGTTCTCGGCTGTCGAAGGCGAGGTCTACGCATTCTCGTCGTTCTGCACGGCTCTGGTCTTCTGGCTAATCCTCAAATGGGAGAACCGCGCCGACCAGCCGCACAGCGACCGCTATCTCGTGCTGATAGCATATATCATCGGCGTGTCGATTGCCGTCCACCTGCTCAACCTCCTCTGCATCCCGGCCATCGGGCTCGTCTACTACTACCGCAAATACAAAAACATCAACGCAAAGGGCTCACTCATCGCCCTGGCCGTATCGTGTGTGGTCGTGGGCCTGATACTCTACGGTCTCGTCCCGGGCTTCATCAACGTATCGCAATGGTTCGAACTGCTTTTTGTCAACGACCTCGGTTTCAGCTATAACACCGGCGTGGCAGTCTATGCCCTCGTCGTTGTCGCCGTCTTCATCATGACGATAAGAGCCCTCTACCGTCAGAAAAACGCGACAGCCATCAAATGGTGGTTCCTCACAGCCATTATCCTCTCGGGCATGCCTTTCATCGGCGACTCGTGGGTGATACCCACCCTGTTTATCGCAGGCCTGGCAGTCTACCTCTTCATCTTCTGTCCGCAGGTGCCTGTCAGAATCTTCAACGTCATCGCTCTCAGCATCTTCGTCATCTTCATCGGCTATGCCTCTTACGCCCTGCTGCTCATACGCGCCAGCGCCAACACGCCGATGAACCAGAACGCACCCGACAACGTTTTCGCCCTCGCCTCATACCTCAACCGCGAACAGTATGGCGACCGTCCGCTCTTCTACGGTCCCGCTTTCGCCGAAGAGCTTGCCACCGAGGAATATGAAGACACCTACATCGTGCCCGTCGACGACAACGGCTATCCGCGCACACGCATCATCGACGGCTATATCCGCGACGCCGAGGGACGCGCCATCAACAATCCGACCCGCAGCTACACCAAGGTAGTCAAGAAATCTGCCAACGAGCCCGACCGCTACGTCGAGGCCATCGAACGTCCCGACTACAAGACCATGGACGATGTGTCGATGCTCTTCACCCGCATCTACAGCACCGACAACCGCTCGGGCCATGTCGACGGCTACAAGAGCTGGGCCGACTATCAGACCCCCGACATTTATGAAATACCGCGCGAAGTGCGCCAGCGCTGGGCTCAGGACGGAGCCGCATGGCTCAGCGAGGTAGCCCCCTACCTCCACCACCAGGAGCCTGTCACCACAGCCATCGACGCCATGGGCAACCCCGTGACACAGACATCGGCATGGAAACCCGGTTTCGGCGTAAACCTCAGATACTTCATCAACTACCAGCTCAACCACATGTACTGGCGCTACTTCATGTGGAACTTCGCCGGGCGTCAGAACGACATCCAGGGCAACGGCGAGCCTCATCTGGGCAACTGGATTTCGGGCATCCCCGTCATCGACAACGCCCGTCTCGGCGACCAGTCGAAGCTGCCCGACGAGTTCGGCAAAGGCAACAAGGGCCACAACGTCTTCTACATGCTGCCGCTGCTGCTCGGCATCATCGGTCTGCTCTGGCAGGCGCTCTACACCCACAGCACCGACCCCAAGCGTGGCATCGAGCAGTTCTGGGTGGTCTTCTTCCTCTTCTTCATGACAGGCATCGCCATCGTGCTCTACCTCAACCAGACCCCGGGTCAGCCGCGTGAGCGCGACTATTCGTTCGCCGGCTCGTTCTATGCCTTCGCCATCTGGATCGGCATCGGCATCCCGGCTCTCGCCTGTCTGCTCAGAGACCTGTTCTCGAAATTCACCAAGAAAAAAGACGCCCGGGACAACGCGTCACTGCCGCAGGGCGCACAATGGGGCGCAGCCGCCGTGGCAGTCGCCTTCGGCATCTTCGTGCCGCTGCAGATGGTCTCGCAGACATGGGACGACCATGACCGCTCACACCGCTACACCACGCGCGACTTCGGCATGAACTACCTCGCCTCGCTCGACGACAATGCCATCATCTTCACCAACGGCGACAACGACACATTCCCCTTGTGGTACGCCCAGGAAGTCGAAGGCTTCCGCACCGACGTGCGCGTCGTCAACCTCTCCTATCTGACCACCGACTGGTATGCCCACAACCTGGGTTATCCCTACTATAACGCACGTCCCGTAGACCTCTACGCACGCCCCGCCGACTATGCCTACGAGCGCATGGCCTGGAACTTCGTCGTTCCAATGACCGACTCGCTCGTCCGCGCCGAAGACGCCTTGCGCAACCTCTACGCCAGCGACGCCAAGCGTGTCGGCGCGCCATACCTCACCGAGCCGCGCGTCTTCATCCCCGTCGACAGCGCCGCCGCAATGCGCCGCTACGGCATCACACCGGGCACTCCCGCCGCAGAGGCGCTGCTGCCATCGCTCGGCAACATCTCAACCGACCTGCGCCGCCAGGGCCAGGGCCTCAACCAGAGCAAAGTGCTCTCGCTCGACATCATCTCGAACGCCGTCGGAGGCAACTGGGAGCGGCCTGTCTATTTCGCGTCGACAGTCCCGGCCTCATACTATCTCGGCTTCGACAACTACATGTATTCGACCGGTATGGCCTATGAGGTCACACCCTTCAGCAATGCGGCCTACTCGCCCGTGGCCGACAAGGCTTACGAAAACATCATGAGCAAATTCCGCTGGGGCGGCCTCGACGACAAAGAGCACGCCAAAGGCCTCTATCTCGACGAGACCGTGCGCCGCATGGTCGCTTCGACCCGCAACGCCATCCTCGACTGCGTCGAGAATCTCATCGCCGCCGGCGACGAACCGGCCTCGCAGTGGGCCGTCGACAACGCCCGTCAGAACGGACGCGCCATACCGGCCGACCACTACGACATGGCCCGCGACCTCCTGAGCCTCATCGACGAGAAACTGCCGGCCGACGTGACGCCGTTTGACGGACTCATGAGCTACTACATGGCCACATACTATCTCGACCTCTATAACGCACGCCACAACAGCGCCGATCTCGACAAGGCCGACGAGATACTCGACCGCGAGACCGGCAGGCTCGCTCAGCTGGTCAACTATGCCGCCACCCTCACCCCCGGACAGCTCAACAACCTCGGACGCTCAGAGACATACGCCCTGCAGTATCTCGGCCTGATCATAGGCCTCAAGAACCAGGTCGCCCTCTACCGCGCCGCCCGCGGAAACGCCGGGTTTGACGAACTCCTCGCCGGAGGCAACGGCTTCAACGTCGACCACTCTCAGAGCGTCTACCCGATGGTCTATGTCGACGGCGTCACCCTCGACGAGGCCCGCGGCTCGCTCGACAAAGTGTCGGAAGGTACACGCCGTGTGCTCACTCCTGCAATCGGTCTTCTCGAACTCCACAAGGCTCTCGGCGTCGACCCCATGGCCATCACCGACTCAATCGTCAAGGCCAACGGCATAGACATCTACGCATGGCGCAACCTTGTCGACTGACCTCTCTAAAACCGACATCATTCTCTCTGAACAATGTTTATCGAACAACCTCCATTGCTATACCGCCTCCTTTTCCCGGAGGCGGTGTGGCGATTAAAACGTCATAAAAACCGCCGTGTCGTCTACCTGACGTTCGACGACGGCCCGATACCCGAAGTCACACCCTGGGTGCTCGACCTCCTTGACCATTACGGCATCAAGGCGACATTTTTCCTCGTCGGCGACAACGTGCGCCGCCACCCCGAACTCCTCGAGGAAATCAAACGCCGCGGCCACTCGTGGGGCAACCACACCATGCACCACCTTCAGGGCATGAAAGTCAAATCGCGCCGCTATATGCGCGACATCACCGAGGCCGACGCACTCATCGACAGCCCGCTCTTCCGTCCGCCGCACGGCATCATACGCTGGAAACAGGCCAAAGGCATCAAAAACCACTACAACCTTATAATGTATGACCTCGTGACCCGCGACTATTCGAAGAAGCTGACGCCCGACCAGGTCCTCGCCAACGTCAAACGCTATGCGCGCAACGGCTCGATCATCGTCTTCCACGACTCGCTCAAGGCCGAGCGCAACATGAAATACGCCCTGCCGCTCGCAATCGAATGGCTCAAAGATAATGGCTACGAATTCCTCCCCATCCCCATGTAATGCGGCTCTCACGCCCGAACGCCTCATACGTGCCGCCGCCGAACTGCGAGGTGCCTGCCGGACCGGCTTCGCCGAAGCCGGTCCGGTCGACGAACGCCATGTCGACATCTACCGCGACTGGATTGCCGCAGGACGCCACGGCTCGATGGGCTACCTCGAACGCTACGACGACATCCGCCGCGACCCGCGGCTGCTGCTCGACGGCGCACGCTCGATAATCTGCTGCGCCTTCGACTACCGCCAGCCATACCACAACCGCCATGTCGCCGACTATGCCCTCGGCGACGACTACCACACCGTCGTGCGCCGGCAGCTCGAATCGCTCGCCGCATACATCAGAGAGCGCTTCGGCGGCGAGACACGCGTCTGCGTCGACACAGCGCCGATACGCGAACGCTACTGGGCCTCGCGCGCCGGCCTTGGCGTCATCGGCCTCCACAATCAGCTTATCGTGCCCGGCGTCGGCAGTCAGGTATTTCTCGGCGAAGTACTATGGACAGGCGAACTGCCTCCCGACAAATCACTGCTCGACTCAGACTGCGGCCGATGCGGCCGATGCCATTCGGCATGTCCCGGAGGCGCCATTGACGGCCGCGGAGGCCTCGACGCACGGCGCTGTCACTCATATCTCACAATCGAGTGCCGCGACAATCTCGACGACAGCGTCAGCCTCGGCGACAATATCGTCGGCTGCGACATCTGCCAGCGCGTCTGCCCACACAACATCCCCGTCACCACCCCGCCGGCGCTATTCCGCCCGCGACCCGACGTCCTCGCTCTCACCCGCGAAGCCATCGCGGCAATGGACCACGACAGCTACTGCAGCGTCTTCCGCGACAGCGCAATCCGCCGCATCAAACACCCGCGCCTCCTCTACCTCGCCCAAAAGAAACATTAGAGCAGGCAAAGCTCATAATATTAATCATGGGCTTCAACCCTTGGAACCAGCGAGTTGGCTGCTACGGCTGAAGCCGTAGTTCCTTAATTTTCCAACGATGTCAATGTTCGTTTGACATCGTTTTGACTTTTTAGGTGCGCGGGGATGTCTGCCGCTAAAGTGGTCGTGGATGGGGAGGTA
>CABUPJ010000011.1 GCA_902493335.1 uncultured Porphyromonadaceae bacterium | reverse complement strand
CATCCCCGCGCACCTGAAAAGTCAAAACGATGTCAAACGCACATTGACATCGTTGGAAAACTATGGAGCGAGGGTTTCAACCCTCGCAGCCACCTCTTTGATTCCAAGGACTGAAGCCCTTGTTCCCTACCGCCTGGCGCGACCGTGCGATTGCGCTTCGAGCCGCGTTAGCGGCGGTAGTTCATTAGGCACGTACGAGGCGCAACGCGCCGAAGTGCGTGTAACATGGCAATTGCCGCAGGTGAGCCGCGTAGCGGCGGCACTGACTAAAGCGCGGCCTCGCTCTCCTCTTCGAGGCCGAGTTATCAAATTTGTCCTTGTGTCGGCGGCTTGCCGCCGTATGGAACTACGGCTGCAGGCTTCGGCATGCGCGGTACGATGACGGATGCTTTGCGTTTGAAAAACGCAGATTATTCCAGACTAATGTTGTAACTTTGCGGGGTGATGACAAGCCGCGAGTTTGAAATATGGTTCAAGCGCCTCTATCTGCCTCTGTCAATGTATGCTTTGCGTCTGTGCGGCGACACTGATGATGCCGAAGACGCCGTGCAGGAGGCTTTTGCCCGTGTGTGGCAGTTGCTGTCGCAGGGTGTCGTCATCGCCGATATGAAGCCCTATATGTATCGTGCTGTCCATAATGAGGTCATAAGTCGGGCGGGTGCTAAAGTGCAGCAGCAGAGTCTCGACGAGACGCCTGACGTCAGCGACGAGACGATTTCGACCTCCGAACGCGATGCTGCTCTGTGGCGTGCTGTCGACGCTCTGCCTCCGCGTTGCCGCGAGGTGTTTCTGATGAGCAAGCGCGACGGTTTTTCAAACAGCGAGATTGCCGAAGAGCTCGGCATTTCGTTGAAGACTGTCGAAAATCAGATGACGAAGGCTTACAGGCAATTGCGTGACGCTCTTGCGCCGATGGCAGGCCGAAAAGTCTTTTTTCTGCCTTTTCTTTGATTATTTTTCAAAAAAAAATCGAAACGGGATAGGGGTTTTTGCTGGGTAGACTGTCATAGGGGTAAAACATCATCACATTTGCTATGACAAGTAAAAAAGATTTTGAAGATTCAGCGCAGTTTGTCGCCGAGCATTACCGCCCCGGGGCGTTCTCTGAGCGCCGCGCATGGCAAAGTCTCGGCATTGGTCAGGGCGCCATTTGGGGACTCAGCCGCCGCGCTGCCGCTGCGGTCATCGTCGGCGCTGTGCTGACAGTGTCGGCCTGTGTGCTGACTTTCGTTGTGCCGCAGTTTACCAACAGACCGACTGCAGACAAGCCCGGGGTTACTGAAAAAACGGTAGCTCCCGCACATAAGGGCGAGGTCAGAAAGATTGAATTCACCGACGTGCCGCTGAGTGAGGTCATTGCCGAAATCGAGCGAGTCTACGGCGTCACTGTCACAAACCGGCCCGAAGGAGATTACCGCCTGACACTGAGCTATGAAGGCGATGTCGACAACCTGGTAGAGACGATAAACCAACTGCTTGATATCAGTCTGACCGTCGAGAGATGATAGTGATGATAAGAGTATTAAGAATCATTGCCCTTGCCGCGGCGATAGTCTGCTGTCAGAATGTCGCTGCGGCGAATGTGACGGTCAGGGCGGTAAAGGCCGATGCGGCGACGGTGTTCGCCCGCATCATGGCTCAGACAGGCCTGAATTTCGTCTATGCCTCTGATCTGCTCAAAGGTGTCGAGGTCAGTGTCGACGCCAAAGACTGTCCGCTCGAAGAGGTGCTCGACCGTATGTTTGCCGGTCATGGTATCGAATATAAGATAAAGGGTGACAACGTCGTGCTGATGCGGAGCAAGAAACAGCGCCGCCCGACGGTGACACTGAGCGGATTTGTCGTCGAGAGCGGTTCGCGCGAGGCTGTCGCGGGCGCAGTCGTCAGAGACAACGCTTCGGGCACGGCGACGACGACCAACGCCCAAGGCTTCTATTCGCTGACGGTCGATGCCGGCATGACGACGGTGACCGCTTCATTCCCCGGGCTTAAATCTCTCACTACGGGAGAGACCGACCTGTCGCGTGACACGACCCTCGACTTCGAGCTGTCTGCATCGACCGAACTTGACGAACTCATTGTCATCGGCTCGCGCAATAATGCCCTGGCAGTCGAGAGCGCCGAAGTCGGCAGCTACAACCTGTCGCCCGCGGCGATAAAAAACACTCCTGTCGTTTTCGGCGAGGCCGATATCATCAAATCGCTGCAGCTTCAGCCGGGTGTGTCGGCCGGTATCGAAGGCTTCGCCGGGATGTATGTCCATGGCGGCAATGCCGACGAGAACCTTTATATGCTCGACAATATCCCCCTCTATCAGGTGAATCATTTCGGAGGCTTGTTTTCGGCCTTCAACACCGAGGCCGTGAGGAATGTCGACTTCTATAAATCATCGTTCCCGGCCCGATATGACGGACGTCTGTCGTCGTTTGTCGATGTGCACACAAAAGACGGTTCGCTCGAATCACACCACGGTTCGGCGCGTCTCGGACTTACCTCAGGGGCGTTCAATATCGACGGTCCGATAGTCAGAGGCAAAACGTCATATTCGCTGGCTGTGAGACGCTCGTGGTTCGACCTGATTATGGCGCCGATATTTGCGCTGTCAAATATCGACAGTGATGAAAAACTGACGATGCGGTATGCGTTTACCGATCTCAACGCCAAGCTGACGCATAACTTCTCGCCTCGTTCTCGCGCGTCGCTGACGGTCTACTATGGCGACGACATGCTCAAGACACGGTCTAAGTCGACTCTGACCGAGACAACGGTCTACTACGACAACGAGCGAGTAGACATGCGCTGGGGCAACCTCGTGGCGTCGGCGGGATGGCATTATGTATTCTCTCCCGTGATTTTCGGCGAGTTCAACGCCGCATACACGCGCTATGCGTCGGCGTTGAAACACGACTGGTATGACGATTACCGCGAGAATGGTGAAATCATGTCGTTTACGCGCGACATCAACCGCTCTGACAACAATATCAGCGACTGGATCGTGAAGGGCGACTTCGACTGGCGTCCGGCGTCAGACCACCGTGTCACGTTCGGCGGCAGCTATACGCGCCACTCTTTTCTGCCCTCGAAAAGCCGGCGGCGTGTCATCACCGACCGTCTCGAAACCTCGTCGGCCGACAGCGCGCTGACTTGCCGTGCCAATGAAGCCAACGCCTATATCAATGACGACTGGCGTGTCAGCGGGCGCCTGCGTCTGAGCGCCGGAGTGCATCTGAGTCTTTTTGACATCGACGGCCATATCCATACGGGTGTCTCGCCGCGTCTTTCGCTGAGATATAACGTGGCGCAGGATATGTCGCTGAAACTGTCATACGCGAGAGCCGTGCAGTATGTTCATCAGCTGACGCAGAGCTATATCTCTCTGCCGACCGATCGCTGGGTGCCGATAACCGGCTCGTTCAAACCGCAGACGAGCGACAAGATTGCGGCCGGATACTATTGGCTCGTCGGCGGACGCTACACTCTCTCGGCCGAGGCTTATTATAAATGGCTCGACAATCTCATCGATTATCGCGATGACTACTATCTCGCGGCTCCCGACACCGACTGGGCGGCAAGTCTGACGGCAGGCAGGGGCACAGCCCGCGGTCTTGATTTTAGAGCCGCGAAGGAGGCCGGCCGCTTCACAGGTCATATCGCATACTCGCTGATGTGGGCAGACCGCACATTCGATGCCCGCAACGGCGGACGCACATATCCGGTGCGTTTCGATAACCGGCACAAAATCAATATCGCTGTCAACTGGCGTGTCAACGACAAATGGGAAATCAACGCCGCGTGGACAGGCATGAGCGGCAACCGGTTCACACTGCCGACCGAGGTCTGGCAGTCGCCCGACTTCAACGGCACAGAAAACGATGTGCCGCTGGTGACATCGCTCAACAACTACCGCCTGCCGTTCTATCACCGTCTCGACCTTGGCTTTGTCAGACATACCCGCCGCGGCTTCTGGACATTCAGTTTCTTCAACGCCTATTGCAACATGAATGTCGTCGCAGTGCGCCGTCACGAGAAAAACAACGGGCGCCGTGTTTTCCAGCAGGTCAGACTTCTGCCAATAATCCCGTCAATATCATATACATGGAAATTCTAAGACGATATATAATATCAATTGCGGCGCTGATGACTCTTAGCGGCTGTATGAAAGATTTCGAGCCCGAGACCGACCAAGCGTCGGTGTTGTGTCTCAATGCGATGATTACCGCCGGCCAACCGTTCGAGCTGTCGGTCACCCACACCTGGCGCTATTCAAAGCCTGTTGCCGACCCCACTGTCGGCGATGCTGCCGTGGCGCTGTATATCAACGACGGGTTTGTCGAAAATCTTGTTTTTCAGGAGATAATCGAGACAGACCGGTTTACGGGCGAGGAGACGACCCGCCGGGTGTTCAGATCGGTCTATGCACCCGCGAGCGGCGACCGTGTGAAAATCACCGCACGCTCAGAACGCTATGGCGAGGCTACGGCTGAGGTTACGGTGCCTGCGCCGCCGACAATCACAGATGTGACGCATGCGCCGGCTGTGACGTCGGCATGGTTTATGGACAACGGAGACGGCAGCTATGCCATAGACTTGTCTTTCAGGCTTGACGTCACCCTCGGCATAGCCGATGTCGACAAGGCTACAAATTATTTTGTCTTCGACTGGGCGAGCCGTTTTCCCGACTATGACGGGACGCATGAGACAGGCCGTAATTTCAGCGTCGGCAGCCTCGACTATGACGCCGAACCGCTCTTCTCGGAGCACATCAGTGCTTTTGAATCAATCATGGGCAGCGACGCGTGGGGCTTCAGTGTCTTCTCTGACCGGCGGTTCGCAGGCAAGAGCTATCCTCTGAAAGCCATTTATAACAACTGTAGTTTTTATTTATGGTCGGGATATGATCCGGCGGAAGACTACTTTCATCCGACTGTCGAGGTCTCGGTCGACAATATATCGAAGTCATATTATGACTGGCTCATCTACGACTGGCAGGTCGACAACGGCTTTATCGGCTCGCTCGGCGACATAGGTTTTGCCGACGCCATAATAAGCTGCAGCAATGTCTCGACGGGAGCCGGAGTCGTGGCTGCCCGTGCCCGCACGACACGTGCTGTCGACCTGCACGATTTTATAATGGAAACCCTCAATAATCTACAAAATCAAGACAAATGAAAAAGCTATCATTAAGTATCATCGGCGTCATCTTCCTCTCACTGACCCTGTCGGCGCGGCAGCCTTCGCGCGGCTACCGCGGTTTCATCGACTTCGCGTGGTCGACATTTTCAGAATCAATCGACGATGACTGGAAAGTCACGGCAAACCACTATGGTCTCTCGACCGTGCACGGTTATCAGATTATTCCCGAACTCTTTGTCGGCGCAGGTTTCGAGCTGGCCAACAATGCCACGGCGTCGTCGGTCTATCTGCCTGTTTTCGCCGACGTCAGAACCGACCTGAAATTCGGACGCTTCACGCCTTTCGCCGACATGCGTGTCGGATGGGCGGTATGCAGCGACGGCGGATTCAGATTGCAACCTATGGTGGGCTATCGTTTCAACTGGGGGCGTAAGGTCGGTATCAATCTTGCTGTCGGCATGACATTGCAGTGCTACAAAACTTATGATTACTCAGACAGCGGCTGGATTGATCCGGACGGATACCAGCATCAAGCTTATCGGGTCGAACACCGCGCTCTCGCCGGCTTCACCCTGCGTCTCGGCTTTGACTTCTGAATAAAACGATCAGATAACAAATATAGATAATGAAATACAAGTTTATCGGGATAAGCGTTATCGCGCTTATCTCAGCCCTCCTTTTGTCTTCATGCAGCAAGAATGAATATATACCGCTTGAAGCAGGTACGAAATCGTGCAGAATTGAAATTGAATATGTTAACGCTTTTGGTGAGAGCATTTTAAACGATAAGTCGGTCATCAATAAAATTAAAATTGAAGGCGATAATTCGCATACGATAATCAAGTTTGATATCAAAAACAACCGTTTGTGTTTTGACGCCGATCTACCTGACCAAAATGATATGAAATGGTCGAAAGACAAGCGTGAGGCTTCAGGTATTTCAAGGATGACTGTCAGGTTAGGCAGACAGAAAGTATCGCTCAGGTGCTTCATCAGATATATCGCCAACCGGCCTCCGGCTGTCACGGGCGGTTCGGTTATTCTTGAAGAAGTCGAATACAATGGCCAGACCTATAAACGTAGCGGGGGAGCCGTGAAAATAAGGGTACATATAAACAGCGAGCCGAAAGTATAGAAATGAAAACGCCATACAATCCGATTCTAAAGGATTATATGGCGTTGCATCGAATACTAATGGGACCTGTTCAGGCCATTTCGAAGCCGGCGAGTTCGACGGCCTTGATGATGTCGGCGTCAGAAGCTGTGCCTTCGACATAGGCGATGCCTTTGGCGAGGTCGACGCTGACCGATGTCACCGAAGGGACGGCGGCTATATGTTTTTCGACTGTGGCCTTGCAGTGGCCGCACGACATGCCTTTGATATGATATTCTTTTGTCATGGTTGTTGTGGTTTGTTTTTTGTTATTGATATAGGTTTTGTTTGACGTATAGATGAGCAGACCGACGAGCAGGGCGCTGCATATTGTCTCGAAGAGGGGGAAAGCGGTGTCATGGCAGTGACCGGAGATGCCTGCGGCAGACGGGATAAACCAGTCGCGCGGCAAGAGAAAATCTATCATCAGACCGAAGCAGAGGGCTGTGACGATGACCGAGGCGAGATAGATTGCGGTGGCGCGTTTGCCCTGTGTGCGAGAGAGTATTATCACGGATGCAAAGTTTGCGGCCGGTCCGGCCATGAGCAGCACGAAGGCTGTGCCGGGTGACAGACCCTTGAGCATGAGCGAGAGGGCGATGGGTATGGATCCGGTGGCGCAGATGTACATCGGCACGGCAATCGCTACCATGACAAGCATGGCTACGACGGGATAGCGGTTGAGCGAGAGCAGCAGTTCGTCAGGGACGAAAACCGTTATTATCGCGGCCACTATAAGGCCTATGACAAGCCATTTGCCAACGTTGCCGACCATGTCTACAAGGCCGTAGCGCAGTGCCTCGAGGACTTTTGCCGGGAATGAGCGCCGGGTCGCAGTATCGGCGGCGTCGATGCTGCAGCTGTCGCAGTCGGCTTCGTCTTTGGTGGCGACGTCGACCGCACGGCCGCCGACAGCCGCTCCGACGAGCGCTGCCACGGGACGCAGTATCGCGAATGGAAGACCCAGAAGCGAATATGTCGCTGCAATGGAGTCGACGCCGGTCTGCGGAGTCGCTATCAGAAACGAGGTCGTGGCGCCTTTCGAGGCTCCGCGTCGCCGCAGCGACACGGCTGTCGGCAGCACGCCGCATGAACAGAGGGGCAGGGGAATGCCGTAGAGGGCGGCGCGGACGACAGGGCCCCAGCCTCGGCCGGCGAGATGACGGCTCATGGCCTCGGGGCGTATGAAGACGTGAAGAATGCCCGCGATGATGAAGCCCAGAAGTATATAGGGCGACATCTCGTTGAGTATGGCAAGGAGTGAATTGAAAAACTGTGTAACGCTCATATGTGTTATGCTGTATTTTAGCCGTTTGTTTTACGATGCAAAAATAACACATCGCGGTGGCGCCGGCGTTACACCTTTCCGGCGTGGAGTTGCATGATTCCGGTCAGATCTCGTTGATGCCCTTCCGGGTGATGCCGCTTTTGAGATATTCGGTCGGTGTCATGCCTGTGACTTCCTTGAAGCGACGCGACAGATGGGCTGTGCTCGAGTAGCCTGTTTCGAAAGCGATATCTCCGAGAGTCATGTTGCCGTAGCCGAGTAATTCCTTGACCCTCTCGATCTTGCAGGCGTTATAGTATTTTTCGATAGTGCGGCCTTCGATCTGCGAGAATATACGGCTGGCTGTGTCATAGCTCACGGGGAGGTTTTTCTCTATACAGGCCGACAGATTGAACCGGCAGCTGTCGCCATCGGCGATGTGGCTGTTGATGGTGTGTTTTATGATGTCGACGATTTCGTCGTCGTGGCCGGTTATGCGTTCGAAGCCGAGGTCGCGGAGGGCATTGTCGAGCCGGTCGAGTGTCGATGTGCCGAGGCTGTCCTCGCCGATGACAGCACGGCCGAGTGTGACCTCCTTTACGTCGAGGCCGAGATCGTGGAGCGCGCCGGTGACAGCGGCGACGCAGTGGCGGCAGACCATATTTTTGATTTTAATCTCCATGACACATTGCGGCGGTTGTAATAAACAACAAAACGTCGACTCAAAAAGATTGAGCCGACGCATGTTATGTTTGAAAAGTCGCTTTAAATCCTCGAATTATTTTTTGAGGCGGTTGCCGTAACGGCTCATGAACTTGTCTACGCGGCCGGCGGTGTCGACGAGTTTCTGTTTGCCGGTGAAGAAGGGGTGAGACGAGCTGGTGATTTCAAGCTTGACCAGAGGATATTCTTTGCCGTCGATTTCGATAGTTTCTTTAGATGCGACAGTCGAACGAGTGATAAAGATTTCGTCGTTAGACATGTCTTTGAAAACTACTTCGCGATAATTTGAGGGATGAAGATCTTTTTTCATTTTTTATCTGAGTTTTTATTTTATCGGTTGATGTTTCCCGCTGGTAAGGCGTGAAATTGAGTAATGGCCTGCAAATTTAAGCATAATTATTAACGTGACAAAACTTTGGGATTCTTTTTTGAGATTTTAATCTTCAAAAGCCTTGCCTGTGATATGCTTGCCTGTGATTTCTTCGAGAAAATCGAGCCGCATCACAGTCAGCAGATCTTCGGTATATTCACGCAGCAGGCCTTTATAGAAGGTAACGTCCTTGTGGTTGGATCTGGTGATGCGTTCCCAAAGGGTAATTCTTCCGGCATCGCGATAGGCTCCGTCAATTGCCTCACGGTCATCTTCGGTCATCAGCCAGCGCAGCTTCTGCTCTTCCAGCACCAGTGGCGAATCGGAATATTCTTTCCATAGTCCGACGAGATATTCGCGGAATTCGGCCTCGATTTTCAGCGGAAGGTCTTTAGAGTACAAGCCTATGGTCTCGGGTCGTTCGATGGCGGCCTCTTTGGTGAGATTGCCGAAATATCTGTCGAGCAGTTCACGCTCTTTATCTCTGCAGAGTGTTTCAATATTGCTTTCCATGTCGAATCAGTTGAGCGGACAACCGCAGTTTGAACAGAAGCGGGCATCGGCGGGAAGCTGTGAGCCGCAGTTTGTGCAGAACCGGCGGCCGGTGCCGGAAGTGGATTGTGCAGCCGGGGCTTCGGCGGCATGGGTGTTGCCATGATGTTCATATATGACGGCCTGAGCAGCGGCAAGAGCCTTGTCGTCGAGATTTGATTGCTGAACCAAGCCCCAGATCTGTGTGAGAAGCACGGGCCAGGTGAAAAACAGCATTATGACGGTCGGAATCGCCTGCTGGCCGAAGATGCCGACGCCGGCCTCGAAGCCGATGGCGTTGTTCTCGGGAACGAGGGTTATCTTGAGAGCGGTTTTCATGCCGAGGACGGCTTTGAAAAATCCGCCTTTGGTGACGGAGATGTCAATGCCGCCGCTCATAAGGTTGTCGCGGTTGATTTCGTAGCCTTCGAGGGCGAAATCATGACATATGCGGTCGGCAATCGCGGGTATGAGCGAGGGATTGGCGGCGAGAGTGGTTTTGGTGTTGAATGTTCCCATGGTTATCGACAGAGGTCTTGAAGTTCGTAATTGTGATAGGCGGCGAAGAGGACGCTCATCTCAGAGATGGCTTCGAGGATGGCGTTCTGCTGTTCTTCATTGCAGAGCGTCTGTAGCTTTTTGAGCGAGGCGATGGTCGCTTCGGCCTGGTCTTTGAGCTCCTGCTCGGTCACGATGCCGTCTTCCATGATGGCTTTGTATGATGGATGGCCGGCGACAATATCGGCGATATTGAGTAAGCCGTTTTCGTCGAAAAGTGTTTGCATGATTGGGTGGTTTTATTTAAGTTTAGATCCGCAATGGCGGCAGAACTGCCACGACGGGTCTATGGGTTTATGACAATTCGGGCAGCCGTCGGTCGGTAAAGCCGAAAGACCGTTTTTTATGTTATGGTATTGCTGGGTTTCGCCCCATTTGAGGATTTCGCGGACACGGACAGCGGCAAAGGGGTGATTCTGCTCCATGATGGCATAGGTCTGCAGAGCCTTGTTCCAGACGCCGTCGTTGCGGATTGATTCATAGATGTCGGCCTGACGGGCCCATTCGTCGATATTGACATCCTTGGTGATGGATTTGGGTCCGCCCGACAGTCTTACCATGACTCTCGATACAGTCTCGGGGTCGGTTATGATTGCTCCGGCGCGGTCACACGAAAGCTCGCTTTTGCGTTGCCAGTATAGCAGGGCGTATTTTATGGGAGCGGTGAGCATCCCCAGGATGCCGAGCGCGTCGGCGCCGCTGATAAGCAGATTGGCCATGTTGTGATAAAGGACATGGCGGCAGAGTATATGGCCGCACTCATGAGCGATGACGGCGTCGAGTTCGTCTCCGTTGAGCATTTCGACAAGACCTGAGGTCATCGTGATGAATATCTGTGTGTCGCCGAAGGTGTAGGCGTTCGGCATCGGATTCATCTCAAGATAAAATTCGGGTTCGGCGATGCCGAGTCTGGCACAGATGGGCGGCAGACGGCGGTAAAGCTCAGGCAACTGTGTTTCTGACAGGCGGATGTTCGAGGCCATGTTTGTGCCGTAATACAGCTTCTCGTAGCCGAGAGCGTAGAATTTCTTGACGAGCGCAGGAAAGCCGGGGATGCTTTCGAGCTGCCGCAAAGCCGCCGCATCTTCGGGATGTATGAACTCTGACGGTTTCATTCGTGGATTGCTATTGTAGGACTGTGTTTTGTTTTGATACACAAAGATACATCATCTTTTGCAAAAGAGAGAGTCAAGGGGAATTAAATTCCGGGTATATGGTCTTTATTTATACGTTATTTTGTCGAGTCATAGCCGTCGAGGTTCAGCATTGTGTTTGTCAGGGATTTGACGTAATTGCGGATATATTTGAATCCTAAGAGGAAGAGTATAAGTATCAGGCCGCTGAAGTCTTCGTTGAGTGACATTGAGAAACAGAGGGTGTCATAGAGGCCATGGACGATGACGGGGAGCGCGAATGCGGCGGTCAGATAGAAACGGCGGTTGCGTTTGTCAAACCATCCGAGCGAGAAGAAAGAGCCCATGATGACTGCGAAGAAATAATGAGCCGGAACGGCAAGCAGCGCACGGGAGACGCCGACAAACATCCATTCGTCTTCGGCTCCGAAAAGATAGAGTATGTTTTCAAACCCGGCGAAACCCATGCCGATGCAGACGGCATAGACGATCCCGTCAAACATCTCGTCGAAATGGCGGCATCGTTTTGCAAGCAGGTATAGCGCTGCAAATTTAAGTCCTTCTTCAGGAATAGCGGCATTGACAAACGATGTCATGAACGCGCCGAAGAAGCTGTCGGCGGGTATGTCGGGAAGGATGATGTCGCCGATAGTCAGGATAATCGGACCGATGATGATGCCGAGACATGCTGCCGCGAGAAGCCAGCCGATTGGTTCGGGCCGCTTATCGCGCCGCAGCATGATGAAAGCCAACACAACA
This sequence comes from uncultured Porphyromonadaceae bacterium, assembly GCA_902493335.1. Classification (GTDB taxonomy): domain Bacteria; phylum Bacteroidota; class Bacteroidia; order Bacteroidales; family Muribaculaceae; genus CAG-873. The sequence goes on along the minus strand of CABUPJ010000011.1, from coordinate 62,149 downwards.
GCCGGGGCAATAGCCGCCAATATTTTAAAGAAGGTTTCAGACATAAGGATCAGTATTTTATTTTATGTATATTGTTATGGCTCGTTTACCCTTAATACGATTCTAAATCCAAGTCCGGATGTTTTTTTGTTCTTGTCAGACATATAGCGTTTGGAAACCCTGCAGTTATTTGCCTCATGCCACCAAGATCCTCCTCTTCTGATATAATAATCTCCATTTAAATTGTTACTGCAGGTGCCATAAGCATATCCGCGGGTTTCAGTCCATTCCCATACATTACCACTCATGTCGTAAATTCCAAGTTCATTCGGTTCGTTTAATCCTACCGGATGTGTTTTACAATTACTATTATCTTTAAACCATGCCACTTTAGTTAAATCGTTACTGCCGGCATAGATATAACCTTTGGATTTTTTACCTCCACGGGCGGCGTATTCCCATTCGCTTTCTGAGGGAAGCGAGAATTTTAAGTTTGTCATTTGAGACAGGCGTCTGCAGAATTCCTGGGCGTCAGTTAATGAAACCTTTTCTACAGGAAGATGAAACGCCATCGCATAATCGGATACGTGTTTATCGCGTTTGGTAGATTCGTTACCAATAACATTAATCAAGTTTCCGGCAATAGCACCTATTACTACACCAAATCTAGACCCCATGATATATTTGTTTGATTCAAGTGCTACTCCCTGTTTTAAACCACGGGATAATATGTCGGTTTTTAATATTCCGGCCTCTTTGAATGTTTCATCCGTTTCTTTGAAACGAGATTTATTATATCCCATCACTATCTCATAAAGGTTTTGAGTTATAGGGAATTCAGAGATGTAATATGTTTCTAATTCAGCAATATGCGGAGGATATTCATTTGAATCTGCATATGGCTTTTGCTCTTCTGTTGCGCCAAGTGATAATTTACCACCTTCTACTTTTATCATCTTGAAAGAAAAGTTCCCAACCTTTACCTCAAAAAAATCGTCATCAGGATTAATGTCGATATCCGGATTTTCGGGACTGACCAATTTTCTTTCCGGCCATTCCAGGTCTACTATTTCTTCAGTGTCTTCATCAATCGAAATTGTTTGTATCAGTTCGTGATTGGTAAAATTATTAATCGATTTAAAACGATATTTTCCTTTTCTATGTACAAAGTAATAGAATGGCTCATCTGAGAGGCCTTTTATTTCACCAATCAGCTTCCCGCTTTCAAATATTTTACAATCCTCTTTTGAAAAAAATTTAAAAACACTTTTGCCATTATCTCTATCAACAGGTGCTGCGGATAAGTATTTTTTAGATTCTAATTGATGGATATATTCTTCGAAATAATTTAATCCGCCAAAAGGAAGAGCATTCTTATATGCGAATTCTTTTAATTCATCAGGAAATTCTTTTTCAGATGGCATTTCATATCCGTCAAGAAGAAGAGGTATTATATTTTTCTTTTCTTTTAACGCGAATATTATTTCACGGCAAAACCAGTCGTCATTGTAACTTCCGTCATATATTGCGTTTAATGATTCTTTTTCGAGAATTACTATAATATCTTTGGCGTTTCTTATGTAATTATATATTTGTTCATCGAATCTATCATTACGCATTTCGTCCAAATCAAAAAATACTCTATAACCTCTCGTGGTCAATCGATAATAAAGGTTATTTGCCATTTGGACACTTCTGCGTTTGTAACTTATGAAAATGTCGAAAGTCATAATCTTTTTATTGAATCAATTACTAAATTACATCGCAGACCATAAGTAGCTCAATAACTTAGATGCTTTAAATTGTTTTTTCATGTTGCAGCAACTCTTAAAAACGGCTTGTTTTGTCAGCGATGGAAGTTTTTTCGATTAGTTTTGTTTTTTTATTTGAATGATTGGTATTAATATGCAAAGCTAATACTTTTTTGTAAGATTATGTGGTGTGGGTCAGTTTTTTCGAGAAAATAAGCGGAAAAAACACACGCCCGGCGAGTGGGCTGGGCGCGCGTTGGAGTAGGTGTTTTGGGAAACCTTATTGTCGAGATGGTTTGGCGGCTGCCGGTTTAGCGATAATCGGCGAAGCGTTCCTGAAGTTTCTTGCGAGCGAAGAAGATGCGGCTCTTGACGGTACCGAGGGGGAGATTCATGTGTTCGGCGATCTCGTTGTATTTGTAGCCTGCGACATGCATCGAGAAGGGGATGCGGTATTCGTCTGAGAACGATTCGATGGCGGCGCCGATCTCGCTTGCTCCGTAAGACTCTTCGGGCGATTCAAGGCCAGAGTCCTGCGAGAGGTTGAGGTGATAGAGGTTGTCGGTGGTGTCGATCATCGTGGCGGCGCGGGCCGTGCGGCGGTAGTTGTTGATGAAGATGTTGCGCATGATGGTGAACACCCAGCCCTTGAAGTTTGTGTTCTCGGCATATTTGCTCTCGTTGTCGAGCACCTTGAGTGTTGTGTCCTGCAGAAGGTCGTAGGCGTCGTCACGGTTTGACGTTAACATGTAGGCGAAGTTGAGCATGTTGCTCTGCAGATTCATCAGATCGTTTTGAAATTTCGAGGTTCCCATATCAGTTGAATTTTGGTTATGTTTTTGTGACTTTTTTCTTTGGTTATTGAGTCGTTTTTTTGTGATGACTATTCAAAATTACTAAGAATTCAGCTTTGTCAAGTATTTTAAAGTTAATAAAGTTTAATTTAGAAATGGTGACTTAAAATGAGTTTTAATATATTGATAAACAATAATATAAAAACGGCTTATTCTGTTACATAATTGTTACAATGCTTGTAAGGTACTGCTGCGGTAACTGCATAGTAACACAAATGTAATAAAATTAACATTGTGGAGAGCGCTCGAATTAATATGAAAAACACAGGGCTTTCGCACGCTGATTGTGGGTGGATTTGACTAATTTTGCAAAAAAATAAGAAGCTGATAAATTATGAGCGCTGAATTGATAATGCTTGGTACTGGGAGTGCTTTCCCCGCCCGCAGTTATAATACTTGTTTCGTAATAAAGACCGACGGGTTTGTCTGGATGGTCGACGCCGGAGGCGGTAACGGTATCCTCGGCCGGCTCAGAGACGCGGACTTTCAGGTGGCCGATATACGGCATCTGTTTGTAACGCACACCCACACCGACCATATACTCGGTGTTGTATGGATTATACGCAGTGTGATCAATCTGGCGCGTTGGAGCGGCTATGAAGGCCGAATGAATATCTACGGCAACAGCGACGTAATCGGTGCAATCGACGCAATCTGCCGCCTGACGCTACTTGAATCTCATTACAGGATGATCGGCGACCTGATTGATTTCCACAATACGGACGAGGTGTCTGAGATCACGCTTCCCGGCGCCCGCGTCGGCTTCTTCGACTGCCGCTCAGAGGGAGTGCGTCAGACAGGCTTCAGGATGACACTCGAATCGGGCATGACGATAGTCTGCCTCGGCGACGAGTCGCTCACCGAGCGTAACATGGCGGAGGCCGAGGGGACGGACTGGCTGATGTGCGGGGCGTTCTGCAGTTATGCCGACCGCGAGATATTCAAGCCATACGAGAAACATCACCTGACCGTCAGGGATGTAGCTGCAGTGGCAGCAGGCTGTAACATTGCCAATCTACTGTTATATCATTGCGAGGATCATAATATCGAAGACCGGGAGTCACGATATCGAGAAGAGGCAAAGGAGCGTTATGGCGGGAATGTTTATGTGCCTCGTGACGGTGACAGAGTTGTGATAGAGTGAGCGGGCGTCGGTCAGATGTCGGCTGAGTTGTCGGTTGAGGAGCGTTCTTTGGTTCTTTTCACGGCGCGCGTGACATAGTCGGTGAGGTAGACTGTAAACAGCGGGAAGATGACCATGCCGGACACCGGCAGGACAACGGCGACTATCTTGCCGGCGACTGTCACGGGAGATATGTCACAGCCGACGGTAGACATGTTCATGGCCGACCACCACAGGGCGGTCCAGTAGGTATTGACCTCGGGATTGACGCCGGCTTCGCGCTGATAGAAAATCAGCGAGCAGAAATAGCCGACGAGCAACATTATCGAGAGGTAACTCATAAAGAGGCTGGTGACAGCGTTTGACGACAGATAGCCGATGACAATAGACAGCGCCAGCGCACCGCGGGCCAAAGGGATGAAGCGTATGAAATAGAGAGCGTCGTAGCTCAGCTTTATATCCAGCAGGTTGATTATATTGAGATAGGGTATCGACAAGAGCAAAAAGATAATGCGGTGGCGGAAGAAACGCCATCGGTCGGCGGCATAATAGAGACCGACAAAGAAATCGAGTATGAAGAAAACGCAGACCCAGAACTGGAATGTCATGTAGGCATGGTTTTCAAGCACGTTGACACGTTTGAATGTGTCAATTGAGATCCATACGATAAGAAGGACCGAGAGTACGAGCACTATGAGGTTGGCCAGCCCGAGCAGGTAGTTCTTGTCTTTATGGCCGTTTTGTGATGAAGAAGAAAATAGGGCACTCATGTTTAAACGCTTATAACTGATGATTTATGTGCAGCGCTTCGGTGAAGCGTCTGACTGTGGCCTCGTCGCCGGAGTATTTGCCCCGGTCTTCGCTGAGTTTGCAGGTCTCGCAATAGAAAGGCCATGATTCGGTGATTTTGACGGCCAGGAGTTTGATGACGATATTCATCGGCGTGATGCCGGGGAAGTCGTTGGTGAAATGTGTGCCGATGCCGAACGAAGGAATGCATCGGCCGGCGGCATATCGCTGGAGGGCGATGGCCTCGTCGGTGGTGAGACCGTTGCTGAAAACAATCTGTTTTGTCGCCGGGTCGATGTTGAGCGACCGGTATTTTTTTACGATGAGGTCGAGCTGCTCGCGGTTGTCGCCGCTGTCGACACGCAGGCCCTTGAACATGTTGGCATAGTCTTCAGAGAAGTTGAGGCTGAAAATGCGCCAGCCGTAGGTGTCATAAAGGAAGGTGCCGAGAGCGCCGCGATAGGTCATGGCCCAAACTTTCATCGCCAGATAGTTTGCCATCTGAGGCCCGTACATGCCGGCAATGGCGCAGATAAGTTCATGTGCCATCGTGCCGACGGGAGTGAGGTCGTATTTCATGGCGAAGTAGACGTTGCTCGTGCCGACGAAGACTCCGGGGCCGCCGGTCGCTTTGCTGCAGTCTGCCATGGCTCTGACGACGGTATCCTGGGCTTCGAACGATGCGCGGCGGCGTGTGCCGAAGTCGCTGAAGACGCATCCGGCATCGATGAGGCGCTGTCCTTTGTCGTATGTATGCGTGTAGTATCGGCTGTAGTCGAGCAGATGTGTCCGGCCGGTCATCATATAATACAGCTCGGATATTATGGCGAGCACTTTGACTTCGAGCAGTATGGTGTCGCACCATGCACCCTCGAAACTGACATGCAGGTGGCCTTCGTCGTCCTGACTGACTGTGACGAGACGTCTGTCATAGCGGAATCCCCTGAGAAAACGATAGAACCACGAGGGTATGTAGCTGCAGCGGCGACGCATGAACTCAATCTCTTCACCGGTGATGACGACGCTCTCGAGCATGGCGATCTGCCGTCTTAGCTCGTCGGCGAATCCAGGCGGGTAGACTGTGTCGTTGCGGTCATAGAACTTATATCTGACCTGTGTGCGGGGATAGTTGTCGATGACAGCGCAACACATGGTGAATTTATATAAATCGTCGTCGGTGAAGTGGGTTATGATCTGTCGCATAAGGATGGATGTTCTTTTTGTAATAAAACCATCGAGCACGCTTTATTGTTTGACTTATTTTGACATACGAGAAATTGTTTGTAAATTTGTAAAAAGAACCATCCGTTATAATTCCATGAAAAAACATCTGCTACTCCTTATTACCATTCTTATTTGTCTACCGTCATTTGCACAAGAGTTTTCCTATACATATCTTGGACAAACACTTTGGTACACCGTAATCAGCGAGAAAGACAAAACCTGTGAAATTAAGGCCGGCCATTTGGGAAAAACCGGGCAAGATATCAGTGGAGATTTAATAATTCCTGACAAAGTGTCAGACGGCGAGGATGAATACACTGTTGCCGCCATTGGTTATTGTGCCTTTTGGAATGCAACCAAACTTAAATCGGTCGTTATACCTAATTCTGTAGTTAAAATCGGGAGTTATGCGTTCTATGACTGCAGAGGTCTGGGAAGTGTGACCATTGGCAATTCAGTGACTGATATAGAAGGTCGTACTTTCTATAATTGTCCACTGACTTCACTGACATTAGGCGAATCGGTCGCGACTATTGGTAAAGAAGCTTTTAGTGGCGAATATAGCTGGTGGGGATGTAGTCAAGCGATGACTATAACCGCTCATTCGTTGGATATCAGCGGAATCCGAGGCAGTGGCTTTTGGCGATCCAATCCATTGACCGTGAAAACAGATGATTTAAGCGGATTCAGTGAGTCTGAAATGCTTTACTTTAACGACATCACTTTTGAAACAGGTAAAGGGTCTTATGTAATCGGAGAGTCAGACTCAAATATTAAAGTTGACGGGTGTCTGCTCACTGAGGGCTGTATGCACATATGGCCCAAACATGAGACATCGGCAAGAGTGGCCGGTGACGTTTTGTGTGTGCGGCATATCGGTAAGATTGTCACCGATCAGCTGAGGTCTGACACCGGCTATATCTTCGTCCCGCAGACAGACTGGAGCCACAATAAATTCGACGGTTACGGATCTTCGTCGAATGTCACGACCACAAGAGAAGTTACACTCCCGCAGGCCGGAACTCTTGCAGCCCAAATCGGCATTGATAACGTAGAAAAAATTGAGGCTCTTAAAATCAATGGAGACATCAACGGCACCGATTTCCTGGTCATTAACCGCATGAACGCGCTGAAATATCTTGACCTACGCAATGCTAACATCGTCGCCGGAGGTACGGAATACTATGAGAAAAATGTGACAAAGGCCAATACCTTAGGGGCATATTCGTTCTTCAATAATACTATTGAGGTGCTTTATCTGCCTGAGTCGCTGGAGACGATCAGCCAAGGGGCCTTTTCAAAACATACTTCTCTGATATGGCTTTATGTCGGAAAGAACGTCATCTATATGGATGCTTATTTCGGGCAATATTCCAGGCTAAAAGGAATGTATTTTGAAGACGGCGAAAAGACTGTCAAGCTACCCAATCCTTATCAATTGGAAAATCCTTATATTCATTATTCCTGGTTCTCAGAGCAGACTTTAGAAACCTTATATATGGGGCGCAATATATCAAACGCACATACTGCTTTGGGCTCTTGTTCGACCTTCACCGGCCAATGTAGTTTAAAGGAACTCACAATAGGTCCGATGGTCACTTTTATTGATTACCAGGGCTTTAAAGACTGTACATCCCTGTCATCCGTGAATATACCGAATTCGGTTAAATCTATAGGCGCGTCAGCTTTCGAGGGTTGTACGCAGTTGCAAAAGATCACGTTCGGCGATTCTCTTGAAGAAATTGGAGAAGAGGCGTTTAAGGGGTGTTCAAGTCTGACTGATTTCACGCTGCCCGCTAATATTACGACCATCGGCTGGTGTGCCTTCACGGATTGCAAGAGTCTTACGCGCTTCACTATACCGGCATCAGTAATGGAATTTGATGACTCCGCTTTGGGCGGTTGTAACGGCATCAGGGAGGTAGTAATCGAAGACAGCGAAAATGTCCTCAGTCTGACAAAGATGCCTGGGGCATATGGTGGAAATACTTATTTGTTTGATTCTTGCCCATTGGAATCGGCTTATATGGGACGCAGTATTGCAGAGAATAACGTCTATGGCCTGTTCAGTGACCAAAGTAATTTGAAAAAGGTCGAAATTGGTGATAAAGTCACTGTAATCGGACGCGAAGAATTTATGAACTGCACGGCGCTGACCGAAGTCACAATCCCGGCTTCAGTCAGCGAAATTCATGCTTCGGCGTTTGAGGGTTGCACGAATCTCAGGTCGGTCAATATGCCGAACTCGGTGACTTCAATATCCTCATGCACATTTAAGAATTGCTCAAATCTCCAGAAAATCGGCCTACCGCAATCGCTAAATGCGATTAACGGAGAGACATTCAGCGGATGCACAAACCTGACAGAGATTTTTCTGCCTGAAGGTCTGACAACTATCGGTAAATCGGCTTTCGACTGCTGTCCGCTTTATTCGCTCACGATACCATCGACTGTCACCAAGATAGGCGAGTCGGCATTTATGAATTGCCAAAGTCTGAAGTCGGTTTCGCTAAGTCCGACCAAATTAAGTATAGGTAAAGACGCATTCGGCAACTGCTTTCAGTTGTCGAGAGTCAATATAACCGATTTGGCGTCGTGGTGTAAAGTTGATTTTGCCAGCGTGATGTCGAGTCCGTTGCAATACGGTGGAGACCTTTATATAGACGGCAGACCTTTAACGTTTATCGATATACCTGAGGGCGTTGAAGCTATAAGCAACTATGCGTTTTACGGCAGTCCGGCCATTGAAACCGTGCGTCTTCCATCCACTATGAAAACCATAGGAGAAGAAACATTTATTTCGTGCGTGAATATCAAAGATGTATATTCGCTCAATACAACCCCTCCGGCTATAAAAGAAAGTACATTCGGCGAAAGGACCGAACAGACAGCCAAGCTCCATGTGCCGACCGGCGCGACCGTCGACTACTGGATTGACAAGAACTGGACTAAATTCCTCAGCATTGATGAAAATCTTGAAGTAGACGGTCTTGAAGAAATTATTATTGATTATACAGGCAATATTACAGTCTATGATATCAATGGCATAAAGGTTTATGAAGGGACGAAGGACGAAGTTAAGTTGCCTGCAGGCATTTATATAATCCGTCAGGGAACGAAAACAGTGAAAGTTAAGCTCGGCAAATAATGAGATGAGCATGTTTTTCGTATCTTTGTAAAATAATTGTAACAGAATAAAAATATGGAGATAACCCCGGGTAATATAATGCTTGTCTCGGCTGTGTTGCTGCTGTTCAGCGTTTTGGCCGGGAAGGCAGGCAGCCGTTACGGTATGCCTGCGCTTCTGGCTTTTCTCGGCATCGGAATGCTCGCCGGAGCAGACGGTTTCGGCATACAGTTTGACAGTGCGGCGACAGCTGAATTCATCGGCATGGTGTCGCTGTGTATAATCCTGTTTTCAGGTGGTCTTGACACGAGTTACCGTCAGATCAAACCGGTGCTTGCGCCCGGTGTCGTTCTGGCGACGGTAGGTGTGCTTATAACGACAGCCCTGATGGGCATATTCATCCATGAAATGATGGGACTGATGCTGCCGGATTATGCGTTCGGATGGGCTGAGTCGCTGCTGCTGGCGGCAATCATGTCGTCGACCGACTCGGCGTCGGTGTTTTCTATACTGAACTCGTCGGGCGTCGGGCTGAAACAGCGTCTTAAACCGACACTCGAGCTTGAGAGCGGCTCCAATGACCCGATTGCCTATCTGCTTGTCATACTGCTCATATCGACGATAGAAGAGGGTGTCGACATCACCGGCGGCATGATACTCGAGACTATCTGGCGTCTTGTGGTTCAGCTCGGTGTCGGCGCGGTCGCCGGCATTATAATAGGCTATCTCACGGTCAGACTTGTCAACCACGTCCGCGCCAACAATGAGTTTCTGTATCCGGTGCTGGTGATTGCCTGCTGTTTCTTTGCGTTCACGCTCACAAACATGGTCGGCGGCAACAGCTATCTGGCCGTGTATATCGCAGGTGTTGTCGTCGGCAATAACAAGATTGTGCTCAAACGCACGATAGCGACATTTTTCGGGGGATTCTCGTGGCTTGTCCAGATTGTCATGTTCCTCACGCTCGGGCTGCTCGTCAATCCTCACGAACTGTTGCATATCGCCGTACCCGGCATAATGCTCGGTGTCTTTATGATTTTTATCGCGCGACCGGCGGCGGTCTATCTGTGTCTCGCGCCGTTCAGACGCTATACGTTCAAGGCAAAGACTTATATCGGATGGGTTGGTCTCCGCGGCGCCGTGCCTATCATCTTTGCCACCTATGCGCTTATGTCGCCCGCGGTCGAGCATGCGAGGTTTATGTTCAACATCGTGTTTTTCATCACTATTCTGTCGCTGCTGATACAGGGCACGACTGTCACACGCATGGCGCGCTGGCTCGGGCTGACAGAAGAAGTGGAGCCGCGTCATTTCTCGGGTTTCGAGCTGCCTGAAGAAGTCACGGCGGCTTCGCAGGAGAAGACCGTGACTCCCGAGCTGCTGACTGACGGATCGACATTGAGTGAGATAACATTACCGCCTGAAACGCTTGTCATACTCGTCAAACGCGGTGACACATACCTCGTCCCCAAAGGAAATACCCGGCTCTATATCGGCGATGTGCTGCTGCTCATCTCCCGAAAGGCCGAGTATCTCCGCGATTTAGTCAGATAGAGGCGTGTGTGAAGCTGCGGTAGGTCGACGGCTTCAGGTTGAGTTTGCCTGACGCACGCAGCAGTTTGCGCAGCGAGGTGACAAACTCCTGGCTTTCCTGAAGCATGTTGAGATAGACATACCCGACTGTCATATTGTCGGCGTCGCCGGTGCGGAGATAGCCGTAGACTTCGCGGGTCGCTTCTGTCAGCTCGCTTTTTATGGTCTCACACCGGTTGCGGAGGCTGTCTATGACTTTGGGGTCGCTCACTTTTACGGCGCCGACAGCATCGGTGAGGACGGAGATGATTTCGTCGGAGAGGTGTCTGTAGGTGCTGTGGAACTGTTCGGGAAGACGCCGGAAGTTGTTGTCGACATGTTCCTTGCATACTTCGTTGATGCGTCGCAGATTATATGTCATCGACATCGCCATGCTGTTGCTGAGATGGAACCAGGTGTTTTTTTCGATAGCCACGGCCGGCGTCGCGCGGCGCAGGCATAGCGTCAGTTTGCGTCGCTGTGATTTCAGAACATCTTTTTCGGTGACGAGCAGGCGTTCGGCCCGGGATAACTGCTTGACGTTGTCGTTGATAAAGCCCTCGGAGACGGTTTTGTAAGTGTCTATGGCAAAGTTGAGGAACATCTCCTGTTTTTCGTTGATATATATAATCAGCAGGGGCCAGACATTGTCGGGCGAATCGGTCGACAGTATGGTCTGGAAGAGAGTGTCGCCGGCTTTTTCACGTGATTTTTTGCGGAATCGTATATTGCTGCGCACGAGTGTGGCGAGAGCGATTATGCCTCCGGCTATCATCAGCGGGACGCCCCCGAGATGCATGAGGCAGACGATGAGTCCGGCGCCTATGAATGCCACTCCGGCGGTTATAAACCAGCCGCCGATGACAGAGATGACGCCTGTGATGCGGAAGACGGCGCTCTCGCGCCCCCAGGCGCGGTCGGCCAGCGATGTGCCCATGGCTACCATGAATGTGACGAATGTCGTCGACAGCGGCAGTTTCATCGATGTGCCCCAGGCAATGAGCACGCCGGCAAGCATCAGGTTGACGGAAGCCCTGACGAGGTCGAAGGCGGCACCTTCTTCGGGCGACGCCACTGTCGTGTCCATTCTTCGGGCGATAAAGCGTTTGACGCGTTCGGGTGTGTGGCGGCTGACAGTATTGAATGCCGAGAGAGTGCGTCGCACGAGTGCGCGGCCGAGACGCGACGAGCCGAAAAGTTCGTCACCGCTGCCGGTTGAGCTGAGACCGACCGTGGTCTGAGTCACCTGCCGCGATTTCTTTGATGATGCGAGAGCGACGACCATAATCATGCCGGCGCCGATGAGGAAGTAGAACGGTGTCGCCGCCGGTCCGTTGAGGCTTGTCATCATGAAGCCGTGCAGGTTGCCACCGCCTGAGGCCGCGTAGTCCTGATAGGAAGCGAGAGATGTCAGCGGCACGCCGATGAAGTTGACGAGGTCGTTGCCGGCAAATGCCATGGCGAGGGCGAATGTGCCGAGCAATACCACGACCTTCAGGACATTGACCTTCAGGAAATGGAGCGCTTGCATCAGTATGGTGAAGCCGGCGAATGAGACGCCGATTATCAGGGCGGTGTGGGTGTCGATCCATGCTTTAAGCTCAGGCGTCATGATTGTCAGGTCTTTGATGCCTTTGATGAGCATGAAGTAGACGATTGCCGTACAGGCCACGCCGCCGAAGATGCCGACTTTCCATTTCATGCGGCTGCGGTATTCGAATGTGAATATCAGGCGTGTGATAAACTGCACTATTGTGCCGAATACAAAGGCGATGGCCACAGAGAGGAATATGCCGAGGATGACAGAGAGCGCTTTTTCGGTGTTGAGCAGGTCGCCGAGGCCGAGTGTGCTGCCGGGTTCTGATATCTTGAACAAGGCCACGACAAAGGTGGCGCCGAGGAGTTCAAAAACAAGAGAAACCGTAGTCGAAGTTGGCATACCCAGAGAGTTGAATATGTCAAGCAGAATGATGTCAGTGACCATGACGGCCATGAAGATTGCTATGACATCATAGAACGACAGGTTTTCGGGCCTGAATATGCCGTGACGCGCTATATCCATCATGCCGTTGCTCATTGCCGCGCCGATAAAGACGCCTATGGCCGCGACAGCTATGATGTGTTTGAACGGGGCGGCTTTGGAGCCTACGGCGGATGAAAGAAAGTTGACGGCATCGTTGCTGACGCCGACCGTGAGATCGAACACGGCGAGGAGGAAGAGGAAAATGACAATACCTAAAAACAATAGATCCATTTTGTATTAGAAATTTGTATTAGAAATATAAGTGGAGTCTTATTACTAATACAAATTTCGGGTGTCAATGTTAACTAATTGCTGAGATATTGTTTCGTTATTGTAAAATTTCGGATGGGAAGTTGAATGAGAATTTCAGTCCGCGGTCGTTGCATACGCTGATTTCGCCGCCATGGAAAGCGACGGCATTGCGCACGATTGCGAGCCCGAGACCGGTGCCTCCTGTGGCTCGTGAACGACCGCTGTCGACGCGGTAGAAGCGCTCGAAAATGTGCGGCAGCGCATCGTCGGGCACCCCGCAGCCATTGTCGCTGAAAGTGAAATTACCTTCGTTGTCGGCCGTGATTGAGATGACGGTACAGCCGCTGTAGGCGATGGCGTTGTCGATGAGATTGCTGAAGATTGATTCGAGCAGACGGCGGTTGCCGTTTATTGTCAGCTGAGGTACGTCGATGTCGATTCTGACGTCGCTGCGGAGACGGGTGTCTGAGACAATGGCGTCAATAAGCCCGCGCAGTCCGACGGGCTGACGTTCGATTATTTCTGGTGCCTCTTCGATGCGCGTGAGCACGGAGACGTCTTTGAGCAGTGAGCTTAGACGCAGTGCGTTATCATGAATGCGTCTGATAAATTCCTCTTTTCGGGCGTCGGGCAGTTCGGGGTGGTCGCGCAGCAGCTCGAGGCTGACGAGCATCGACGCCACGGGTGTTTTTAGCTCATGGTTGATGTTGTTGGTCAGCTGTTTCTTCAGGCGTGTCCTGTCTTGTTCGAGCGCCAGAGCTTCGCGGTGCTCGCGGTCGCGCTGGACGTAGAGTCTGACGATATGTCCGGCGATGCTGCCGAGTTCGTCGTTGGGGAAGGCGCAGTCGTCATAGATGCTGTCGCCGCGTTCGGCGCGTTCGGCGAAGCGGTTGAGACGCGTGATGCTCTGTGATATGCGCCGCGTGGCAAAGAAAGCGACAAGGCTCATGGCCATCGTCATTATCGCCATCAGCCAGATGAGGCTGCTGTCGGCGCGCAGAAATTCGCGCAGATTGTGGGTGTAGAGGGCGGCCGACCTCACGACGAGGCCGTTGTCGCCGGCTTTGGCCGAGTAGAAGTAGATGTCGTCGTCGCTTTCTGAGTATCTTTCGACCGAGCGGCCGACGCCTTTTGCCCGGGCTGTGATGACTTCGGGTCGCGAATTGTGGTTTGCTGTCGGCATCGGGGTGCGGTTGTTGTTGTCGTAGAAGACAGTGCCGTCGCGGTCGATGAGTGTCACTCTCAACGGACAGAAGGGGGCGAGGCTGTCAGACACGAGTGTCTTGATAGCTATGCCGTCGGCGAGACCTTCGATGATGCGGTTGTTATATATCTGAAGTTCGGCGTCAAGGAGTTCGGCCTTGAATTCTTTTTCGCGCAGGTATTGGAAAAGCATGACGGTGCCGACGAGTATCCAGCACAGTGCCAGCGTCGTCATAAAAACACGCGAGTGGAATGAAAGTCTAATCTTCCCAGCCATAACCATATCCTGTGCGGGCGACGATGTGCCGGCTATAGGGCGAAATCTTGCTTCTTATTCTCGCCACGTGGACGTCAACGGCTCTGTCGACGACGATAACTTTGTCGGGCCAGATGCGCGAGATGAGTTCTTCACGCGTAAACACGCGTCCGCGGTTCTCGAGCAGAAGAGCCAGAATTTCAAATTCTTTCCGGGGCATTTTCACCGTGCGTCCGTCGACGAAGCATGTCAGCGACGTGCGGTCGCAGGTTATGCCTTTGGTCATCATGCGATGGCGCGAGCTGCGTCGAAGAACGGCCTCGATGCGGGCCAGCAGGTTTTTGATTTCGTATGGCTTTGAAATATAGTCGTCGGCGCCGAGCTTCAGTCCCGACACCATGTCATCGAGCGAATCCCGTGCGGTCAGGAATATTATCGGCAGGTCGGCGGTAGACTCGCTGTTTCTGACAATCGTAGCCATTTCGGTGCCGCTGACACCGTCCATCATGATATCTAGCAGCAGCAGGTCATAGACGGTCAGGTCGCGTTTGAGGGCGTCGTCGGCGCTGAGAGATGCGTCGACTGTATATCCTTCGAGCTCGAGGTATGTGCGCAGACCTTCGCAGAGAGTCTCTTCGTCATCGACGACCAGAATTCTGATATTTTTCTTGTCCATGTCGCAAAGATAATGCCTGACTGTTTGTATACCAAACCGACGTAAAAAATTAATGAAAAATTAATAGGTGAGATGGGGCCGGGAGTCAACCGCGAACGTCAGTCGGCTTGTATGTTGTCTTTGGATTCATGGGCTACAGGAGCCTTGAAGTCTATTGCGAGTTTCACAATACTCTTAACACGCGAGTGGTCTAAGGTCGCTGGTGAAAAATCAGGCAGGAGACTTGCGATTTTAAGTGCCTGACGGTCGAGTACAGGGTCGAGGCCGCTTATTACTACGGGCTCTGTGACTTTGCCGTCGACGTCAATCGTTACCTCTACTATTACGGAGCCGCTGATTGCTTCATCCTTCAGGATGTCAGGATAAATGATGTGCCTGTTGATAAATCTCTCAAGCGCGATTTCGCCGCCGGGGAAAGTCGGAGGGGAATAGACGGGGTCGTGGCCGTCTTCAATCTCTCCGAAATCAATGCTGTTTATCAGGCTAAAATCCGGATTATTATTGTCGGCTAAAGATGTATCGGTTTTTACGCTGTCTTTCGATGCGTTTCTCTGACTCACATTTTCAATATTACTTACATTGTTTTCTTTCGTTAGAACGACGGTATCGCACATCTCTTCGGCTATGATTGTATCAACTACCTCGCCCAAAAGAGTCTCTGTCGGTTTACTGTCAGAGACATTGCCGCATCCCGACATAATGATAGCGCCGGCAGCGAGGCCTGCGAGACGGACAGCCTTGCCTGCGTGGCGGCGGGCGGCGAGCTGACGTTCGAGATAGCGCACTTCGGCCTCGCAGCGAGGACATGTGCCGGTACAGTCGCCCTTGAAACGACATTCAGATGTTTCGAGAGCAATGTCGTTAGCCTCGGCAATCTTGTGCCTCAGCTCTTTAAGTATGCGGCAGGTTTCTTTTCCATGGTTCATAGCTTTGTGGCTTTAGTTTTGTAAGTAAAGGGATTGAAACGTGTGAAGCCCAGCGCTTCGAGGTATTTGCGGCTGGTGTCGCGGTCGGTGTCGGTGTTGAAGTCTGGAATCAGTGGCAGACGAATAAGGCAGTCGTTCTGACGACCGGCGTCGGCGATGAGGTGCAGGTTGGTGATGACAAGGTCGTTATTGCGGCCGGTATAGCGCTTGTAAATTTCGCCGTTGAGGTCCTTGATGTCAATAATAAAAGTATTGACAGAGCCGAGGAGTGCAACAATGTTTTCTGACGGCACGTTTAGCGATGTCTCGACGTTAATCTTCCAGTCATTGCCACAAAGTCGGCGGAATTCGCTGATAAATCGCGGATTCAGGGCCGGTTCACCGCCACCGAATGTGACACCGCCGCCGCTGGCGAGAAAATATAGCTCGTCGACACGGACAATGCTGTATATGTCTTCGGGTGAGTAAGCCGAATATGCGTCGGCGTTGCCTAGCGACTGAGGGTTAAGACAATAGCGGCAGCGCAGCGGACAGCCGTGGAACGCCACAAGAGTTGTTACGCCATCACCGTCGGTAGATATGCGATGACGTGAAATGCCGATTACCGACACTTTCGCCGCTCCAATGTCGCTGTTGACTGTCATAGTCTATTATGATTTTAATGTAACGTTGAGCTCGAGGCCGAGGGTGTCGAGGACGGCCCGGAGGGTGTCTAACCTGGGGTTGCCGTTGCCGCGCTCGATAGCGACAAGGGTGTTGAGGCCGACCCCGGAGAGCTCGGCCAGAATCGGCTGGTTGATGTTGAGCGATTTTCGCCTTGTGCGGATATATTCTCCGATTTCGTTCTTGTCCATATCACAGTTTATTGTGATTTCGGGGCAAATATAAGGATAAATAAATAAAAAACAACATAAATCACAATTAATTGTGATTTATGTTGTCGGTATGGGAGTGGAATATCTCAGTCGAGTTTGTGGATGACGAGGCCCGAACGGAGTTTGGGCTCGAACCATGTTGTCTTCGGGGGCATAATGTTGCCGCTGTCGGCGATGGCCATCAGCTGTTCCATCGACACGGGATAGAGGGCGAGGGCTGCGGCCATCTCGCCTGAGTCGACGCGACGTTTGAGCTCGTCGAGGCCACGGATGCCGCCGACAAAATCGACGCGCTTGTCGCTGCGCAGGTCGGTGATGCCGAGCAGGTCGCGCAGAATGAGATCTGACGAAACCGTGACGTCAAGCACACCGATGGGGTCGCTGTCGTCGTATGTGCCGGGACGCGCAGTCAGAGAGTACCACCGGCCCTCGAGATAGAGCGAGAAGTTATGGAGCGCGTCGGGCCGGTAGGGCACAGTACCTTTGTCGATGACGACGAAGTTGCGCTCGAGGGCTTCGAGGAATTCGGCGGGTGACATGCCGTTGAGATCCTTGACGAGACGGTTGTAGTCGATAATCTTGAGGTTGGAGGCGGGGAAGGCGACGGCAAGGAAGTAGTTGTACTCTTCGTCGCCCCGGTGGCCGGGGTTGGCGAGGGCTTTCTCGTGGCCGACGAGAGCGGCGGCTGCCGTGCGGTGGTGGCCGTCGGCGATATAGAGGTTGTCGATAGCGGCGAAGGCGTCGGTGAT
The DNA here is from genome assembly GCA_902493335.1 of uncultured Porphyromonadaceae bacterium. GTDB lineage: Bacteria > Bacteroidota > Bacteroidia > Bacteroidales > Muribaculaceae > CAG-873. Next base: position 44,770 of record CABUPJ010000011.1, on the reverse strand, counting down.
AGCGGCGATTGTGGCGTCGTCGTCGATGACCCAGAAAGTGTGGCCGAAGCCGTCGTCGGCGACGAAGTCATATTCGGGTTCTTTGGCGGTCTCGCGGGCGAGTATGTCGGCGAGCACGGCATTGTCCTCGAAGGCAAAGAAGACCGGCTCGATGTTGGCGTTGTTGACGCGCACGTGTTTCATGCGGTCTTCTTCTTTGTCTCGGCGGGTGAGCTCGTGTTTCTTGATGCGTCCGCTGATGTAGTCGTCGACATTGGCGGCGACTACGAAGCCATACTGGGTGCGGCCGTCCATCGTCTGGGCGTAGATATAGTAATGCTCTTTGGTGTCTTCGACGAGCCATCCGTTCTGCTGGAAGGCGTTGAAGTTGTCGACGGCGCGGCGGTAGACTTCCTCGGCGTGCTCGTCTGTGCCCTGCGGAAAGTCAATCTCGGGTTTGATGATATGATAGAGCGACTTGGGGTTGCCTTTGGCTTCGTCGCGTGCCTCGTCGCTGTTGAGTACGTCGTAAGGGCGCGACGCCACTTGAGTGACTAACTCGCGTGGCGGTCGCAGTCCTTTGAACGGTTTGATTTTTGCCATGGTATATCTTTAAGATGTTGTAGTATAGTAGGATATGTAATAGTTCTTAAATCGTTAGCCTCTGACGATGGTCTGTTCGCGGTCGGGACCGATAGAGACGATGGTGATCGGCGTTGCGAGCTGGTCTTCGAGGAATGCGATGTAGTCGCGGAATGCCTGCGGGAATTCGCTCTCAGATTTCATCTTCGTCATGTCGGTCTTCCAGCCCGGCAACTCGGTGTAGACGGGTTTGATGTCGCCGTCGATCGAGTAGGGGAAGTCGCGGGTGACAAAGCCGTCGATGTCGTATGCCGTGCAGGCTTTTATTGTGTCGAAGCCGTCGAGCACGTCGCTCTTCATCATTATGAGCTGGGTCACGCCGTTGATCATGATGGCGTAGCGCAGGGCGACAAGGTCTATCCAGCCGCAGCGGCGTTCACGGCCGGTGACGGCTCCGTATTCGTGACCGAGGTCGCGGATTTTCTTGCCTGTCTCGTCGAAGAGTTCGGTCGGGAAAGGGCCGCTGCCGACGCGAGTGCAGTAGGCTTTGAAGATGCCGAAGACTTCGCCGATGCGGCGGGGAGCCACGCCGAGGCCGGTGCACGCGCCGGCACAGATTGTGTTGCTTGATGTCACGAAGGGATATGAGCCGAAGTCGACGTCAAGCATCGTGCCCTGGGCGCCTTCGCAGAGTATGCTCTTATTCTCGGCAAGAGCGTGATTGATGAAGTGCTCGCTGTCGATGAGCTCGTAGCCGTGGAGGTAGTCGATGGCTTCAAACCATGCCTCTTCGGCCCGGGCGAGAGCCTTGGCGTCGACGTCGGCGCCGAGCGATACAATCATTTCGATGTGACGACGGCGTGCGGCCTCGTAGCGCTCTCTGAAGTCGGGCAGCAGTGTGTCTCCGACACGGAGGCCGTTGCGTGACACTTTGTCGGTATATGTCGGACCGATGCCTTTGCCTGTCGTGCCTATTTTGCCTTTGCCTTTGGCGGCCTCGCCGGCGGCGTCGAGCAGACGTCCCGTAGGCAGGATAAGGTGGGCTTTCTTGGATATTTTCAGCACAGAGGGCAGATCGACGCCTGAGGCTTCGAGTGCCTTGGCTTCTTCGGCGAAGAGTACGGGGTCGAGCACGACGCCGTTGCCGATGATGTTGGTCTGACCCGACTGGAATATGCCTGACGGGATCGAGCGCAACACATATTTATGGCCTTCGAACTCAAGGGTGTGTCCGGCGTTGGGACCGCCCTGAAAACGGGCTACGATATCGTAACGGGGTGTCAGCACATCGACGACTTTGCCTTTGCCTTCGTCGCCCCACTGGAGACCTAAGAGAACATCAACTTTCATGATTTTGTAATGAACTGGTGTATTAGTGATTATAACTGTTATTTTGATTTATCGCTGTCTGTCTGCCTTGCTTTTTTGCGACTGCGCTTCTGGCAGGTGCGGCAGAGTCCGTAGATGTTGAGTGAGTAGTAGCCTACGGCGAAACCGGCATAGCGTTTCGATGAAATTTCGGCCGAGAGAGAGGCGTCGCGCACTTCCTTGATTTTGCCGCAGCGGCTGCAGATGAGATGATGGTGGTTTGAGTCGCCGACGATGCGCTCGTAGAGCGCTGTGCCGCCGTCGAATCGGTGGCGTCTGACGAGGCCGCAGTCGCTGAGAAGCTCGACCGTAGAGTAGAGGGTCGTGCGCGATACGTGAAAACCTTGTTGTTCGAGGCGTTCGCCGAGATTTTCGACCGAAAAATGGTCTGAAAGCGACATGACACAATCGAGTATGGCGAAACGCTCGGCTGTGCGTCGTTTGTTGTGACGGCTGAGATATTCTGTAAATTTCTCGCTTGCAGAGTATTTGTTGTTTTTGTCTTCGCCCATGACGGATGAATCACTCCTTACGGCATACAAAACTAATCAAATTTTACGACAAAAGCAACCCCGCCGGGAAAAAGTTGGCGGTTCAGTCAGTATACTTGTCGTTTAGATTGGATATTACCAAATGAATGATAGAAGAGTGTCTGTCGCGATAAAAAACGCGGGCGTAGGTCTGAAAACCGGATGGCCCGACGACAATATCTTTAGAGTGAATTCCTAATTCATTTAATTTTGAGTGATAACGCATATAGAAATTCTCGAACAGATTCCATCGATATTGTTGTGGTAGAATATCCGGTCGGCGGGTTTCTATTGAATCTGTCGAACATATAAACGAGAAAACGGCGTTAGGATATAACATAAATTGTTCCCAAAGCCAATGGCACATCTCAAAGAAAGCTCTTATCCTGACAGGTTTCTTTAAATCGAGTTTGGTTATATTTATGTCGGCTATATCGAGTTCAGTAAATTCAACCGGTATCTGATATGTGCTCACCATATCTTCCTTGTCGTAAAAGTAGAGGACAACCACTAAATGATTGCCCTCGTTATCAGGTATTAATGTTTCAATCGTTTCCATTAACCGTTGATGAGCTTGCGGTATTTGTCGCAGATTGATTCCATGCGCACCCTCTTTTGCTGTTGCGCTTTCTCTATGAAAGCGACCAGTTCCTTCGTCGGCTTAGAAATTCTGATAGTGTCTGTCGTTTCCATAATTGTTCATTATAGTGTCTGAATGATTTACAAAATTAGACTATTAATTTTGATGATGCAAATTTTGGAACTTCAATCGTCAAAATCTTTGTAAATTTAACACTTACGCTGTAAAATAGGTTTACGTTATAAATGCAAAAGCTATGCTGCGGAAGCGGCATAGCTTTTGAAATGGGGTTTGGCGCGGGATTTTTATTTCTTGGCGTCGAGCTGGTCGAGGAGGGTTTTGACCGATGCCTCAATCTGTGCGTCGCGTCCGGCGAGGACGTCGGCGGGGTTGTTGTAGACCACGACGTCGGGGTTAAGCTGATGATTCTCGAGCACGTTGCCTTTCATGTCAATCGATGTCACCTGAGGTATACCGAAGACGAGAGTCGGGTCGATCTGCGACTCCCACCATACGGCTGTCATGGTGCCTGGCACGGGTGCGCCGACAATCTTGCCGAGGCCGAGGGTCTGGTAGACGAACGGGGTGCCGTGGGCGTCGCTGTAGTTCGACTCGTTGACGAGCATGACAGAGGGTTTGGTCCACTGGCTGAACGGTTCGCTGCCGATATACTGGCCGCGGGGCACGAATCTGACATATTCCTTGCCGCCGAGCAGCAGGGCCACGTCATTGTGCAGCCAGCCGCCGCCGTTCCAGCGGGTGTCGACGATGATGGCCTCGCGGTTGCGGTATTTGCCGAGGATACGGTCATAGATGGTGCGGAAGCTCGGACTGTCCATGCCCTCGATGTGGACGTAGCCGATGCGTCCGTTCGAAAGGCTGTCGACAAGAGCCTCGTTGCGTTCTACCCAGCGGCTGTAGACTTCGTCGCCGAGATATGACGACGGCCTGACGACGGGATGCTCGATGCTGCCGTCGGCCTTGCGCACGGTGAGACGCACTTTTTTGCCGTTCTTGCCTTCGAGAAGGGGGAAGTAGTCTGTGCCGGCCACGATTGGCATGCCATCGATTTCGGTGATGATATCCCCGGCGACGACGCCGGCCTTTTTGAGCGATAGCGGGCCGCGGGCGATGACTTCGGCCACTTTGAGGCCGTCGCCGTCGTAGTTTTCATCATAGAAGGCGCCGAGGTCGGCTGTCGCCATGCGGGCACCACCGCCATAGTAGCGGGCACCGGTGTGAGAGGCATTGAGCTCGCCGAGCACTTCGCTCATGAGTACGGCAAAATCCGTGTTGTTGTTGATATAGGGCAGGAATTCGCGATAGTGCGCGCCGAGCGAGTCCCAGGCTACGCCGTGAAGATTGACGTCATAGAATTTGTCTTTGACCTGCGAGAGCATGTGGTCGTAGATATATTCGCGTTCTTTCGAGGGCGTGCGGCTGTAGGGCGCTTCAAACTCGACCTGCTCACTGTCGCCGCCGGGAAGCTCGATTTTCTTGATGCCGCTGCCGCTGATGACAAACAGTTTCTCGCCTTTTTTGTCAGTGGCGAACGCACCTCTGACTCCGTGGGTCAGCACTTTGGTTTCGCCTTTGCGGATGTCGAGACACATGAGGTTATATGAGCCTTCGCTGTCGCGGACGACATAATAGAGCTTGTCGCCTTTGGGTGACAGGAAGTAATCGCCATATATTGCCGAACTGCCGGTAAGACGACGGGTGCGGTACTTGCGGTTGGCGAGGTCGAAGTCGAGCGGTTCGACGGTGTCTTCGTCGGCCTTGGCGTCTTTACCTTTGTTTTTCTTTGACTTCTTGTCCTTCTTATCCTTTTTGTCGTCGGATTTATTCTCGTCGGCCTTGTTTTCTTTGGCTTTCTCGGCGAGGGCGGCCTCTTCTTCGGTCATATTGAACTCATCCCATGCCTCGCCGTCGAGCAGCATGATGACGATGTCATCCTGATTGCCCCAGCTGCCGTGGCTCTTCATGCCGTATTTGCCGGTCGTGTAGGTGACGCCTTTGCCGCCGAGCACCCATTTGGGGCTCTCGTCGGAGTAGCCGCTCTCGGTGAGGTCGACGACTTCGCTGCCGTCGGCGCGGACGATGGCGATGTCGGAGTTGTTCCATCCTCCGACGCCGATGTAGCTTGTCAGCAGCCAGCGGCTGTCAGGACTCCAGCTGAACGTGACGTCGCCGTCGGCATAAGAGTAGTTGTATTTGCCGTCGAGAGCAGTGTTGACGGCCTTTGTGTCGAGGTCGATGACACGAAGGGTGGTGCGGTCTTCGAGGAAGGCTACTTTTTTGCCGTCGGGACTGTAGTCGGGCCATTGGGCGGCTTTGTCGCTGCTGTAGAGCGGTTTTTCGACGAGGTCTGTCGCATAGGCAAACTGCTTTTCGTCGTCATTGACGATGCTTGTGATGAAGAGCTGCCAGCGTCCGTCGCGCTCGCTGTCGTAGACGAGGCTGCGTCCGTCGGGAGAGAAGCTGACGCCGCGCTCCTGTCCGGGAGTGTCAGTGATGCGCTTTGTGGTTTTGTATTTGGCCGAGGTGACGTAGATGTCGCCACGGGCTACGAAAGCGACCTCGTCGCCTGAGGGCGAGACAGCGATGGCGTCGGCGCCGCCGGTTATATAGCGTTTTACGCGGTCGCTGTCATAGTCATCGGTGGCGATCTCGACGGCGATTTTCACCGGTTCGGCTCCGGGACGTAATGTGTAGAGGTCTCCGTCGAGACTGAAGGCGAGGGTGCCGTCAGCCGATGCCGACAGAGATCTGACGGGATGTGTCTTGGAGTGGGTCAGCTGACGGCGTGAGCCCGCGAGATCAGAGACATAGACATTGAGGATGCCGTCCTGTTCGCTGATGTAATAGAACTGTTTGCCGTCGGCGCTCCAGACCGGATTTAGGTCGTGGCCGTTGAAGTCGGTGAGTTTGGTAAACTTATTGTCTTTGTAGAGCCATATATCTGATGTTCCGGACGAGCGTTCGTGCTTGCGCCAGCGGTTTTCAAAACCTTTCTTGTCTTCGTAGAGAAGTCCGCCGGCGGCGTTGGAGCTTGCTGCCATCATCGGCGTGGAGACAAGCAGACGCGGGCGTGGATTCTCGCGGTTGATATCGATGGTGTAGGCCTGGGCGCCGTTGGGGCCGAGGATGGCTTCGCGGCTGTGGCGCACATTGGCTGAGAAGAGCAGAGTGTTGTCGTTGATGAATGTCAGGGGAGTCTCACTGCCGCTGTGGGTTGTCAGACGGCGGGGTTTGCCGCCGCGGGCGTCGACGACATAGATGTCGGCCGAGCCTTCACGGGTGCTCGAGAAGACGATTTTTTTGCCGTCGGGCGACCAGACGGGTGCGTTGTCGTAGGCCTCGTTGGCTGTCAGGCGCGCGGCGTTGCCGCCGGTGACGGGCACTGTATAGATGTCGCCCTTGTAGGTGAATGCGACAGTCTTGCCGTCGGGAGAGATTGCCGGCTCGCGCAGCCAGCGCGGTGTCTCGGCGGCAGCATAAATGAAAGCCGAGGCACAGACCAAAGTAAGAATCTGTTTTTTCATTGCTATATATGAGTTATAGAACGGTAAATTATTCTTTTACATACGGTTCGAGCAGTTCGCGCCAGATGATATATCCGGGCGCGAGCAGATGAAGGCCGTCGTTGGTGAGTTCGCGGCGCAGATTGCCTTCGCTGTCTGCAAATGCCGGGTTGACGTTGATCCAGGTGGCGCCGTGGGCTTTGACGACGGGTTCGAGTTTGGCGTTGATCTCTCGTATCACCTCTTCTTTGCCGGCAATGGCCTTGTAACGTCCGAAGCTGTTGTTGATAGGCAGCAGAGATTCGACATAGAGCCGTGTGTCGGGTGTCTCGCGGCGTATGCGGCCGATGAGGTCTGACAGCGCCGTGACGATAGAGTCGGCTGTGAGGTTGTGACTGACGTCATTGACGCCGCAGAGCAGGAATATCTTGCGGGGTTTGCCGGCGGTGACAGAGGCGAGACGTTCCTGTATGCCTTCGACGATGTCGCCGTTTATGCCGCGGTTCTTGATATTGGGCATGCCGAAAAGCTCATGCCACTCACAGCCGTGTGTAAGACTGTTGCCGAGAAAGACGATATCGGTTGAGTCGACACCGAGGGCGTCGAAGAGTGAGGCCCGCTGATAATAGAGCTCGGTGTATTTCGGCTTTTCGGCGGCTTTGCCGTTTTTGGGCGCCTGAGCGGCGCATCCCTGTGTGAAAGCGGCGGCAAGAAGTGCCGCCGCCATTATTGATATATGTTTCATGTCGGATTAGCCTGATTAAGCTTCTTCTTTGATGCCGCGGTATGCGTCGATGGCTTTTTTGACCGAGCCGTGCATGAGCAGCAGACGTTTGGCGTCGTCATACGACTGGCCGAGCTCTTCGACAATCATGCGGGTGCCGCGGTCGACGAGTTTGGCGTTTGTGAGCTGCATGTTCACCATCTTGTTGCCTTTGACGCGTCCCATCTGAATCATGACTGATGTCGTGATCATGTTGCAGATCATCTTCTGTCCTGTACCCGACTTCATGCGCGAGCTGCCGGTGACATATTCGGGACCGACGATCATCTCGATGGCGATGTCGGCGGCGGCGCTGATGGGGGCGTCGGGGTTAGAGGTGATGGCGGCGGTGAGGATGCCGTGACGGCGACATTCTTCGAGCGCGCCGATGACATAGGGTGTTGTGCCCGATGCGGCGATGCCGATGACGGTGTCTTTATCGTTGATGTTGAATTCCTGAAGGTCTTTCCAACCCTGGTTGGTGTTGTCCTCGGCTGCCTCGACCGGATTGCGCAGGGCGGTGTCGCCGCCGGCGATGAGGCCGATGACCCATCCCGGGTCCATGCCGAATGTCGGGGGAATCTCGGAGGCGTCGAGCACACCGAGACGTCCTGATGTTCCGGCACCCATATAGAAGATGCGGCCGCCGCGTTTCATGCGGCTGACGATTTCGGTGACGAGTTTCTCAATCTGGGGGATTGCTTTCTCGACGGCCAGTGCGACCTTTTTATCCTCGGTGTTGATGTCGTGGAGAATCTCGCCGACAGATTTTTTTTCGAGGTCGTTATAGAGCGAAGGCTGTTCGCTGATTTTTACAAATGCCATAGTCTTTTGTGTGATGATTGGTTTTGTTTGGGGAGGTTAATTTTCTCAGGCCTCGGTATGGAATTTTATCAGACCTTCCATCGGGCTCTTGATGATTGTGCCGATATGGCAGCCGCAGGCAGCGGCGGCGTCGGCGAGCACGTCTTTGTAGTAGTAGGCGATTGAACCGATGAAGTTGACATCGAGGTCTTTGTAGCCCTGATACTGGGCGATGTTGCGTATAAAGAACGATTTGAATGAGTTGAGCACCAGATTGTATATCGCGGGTTCGGCGAGGTTTTCCTTGAGGAAGGGAGTCACCGAAGCAAGGAAACGGTTGCCCTGGGGTTCTTTGTAGACACGTTTGATGATTGTAAGACGGTCGAGGTCATACTGGGTGAGGAACTTGTCGCACAGGTGCTTGGGAAGCTGGTTCTTGAGCACGTCGCCGAGAAGCAGTTTGCCGAGCACGGCGCCACTGCCTTCGTCGCCGAGGATATATCCCAGAGGCGAGACGTTGTCACAGATTTTTTCACCGTCGTAATAGCAAGAGTTAGAGCCTGTGCCCATGATGCATGCGATGCCGGGACGGCGGCCGCAGAGGGCCCGGGCGGCGGCAAGGAGGTCGGTGTGAACCTCGATTGTCTTTGCTCCGTGGATGTTTTTGGCGATAGCGCCTGCGACATTGCCGCAGACTTCGTCAGATATACAACCGGCTCCGTAGAAGTAGACGGCGTCGATGGGACAATTGCCGAGTTCGGGCATCAGCTCGGTGGCGATGCGCAGGGCCATCTCTTCTTCTGTAAGCATCACGGCGTTCATGCCGCATGTAAACACTTGTTTTTCTACTTTTCCTTTATCGAGCAGACACCAGTCTATTTTAGTGCTGCCACAGTCAGCTATGAGTATCATATCTTTATATATATTTTCTTTTTATATAAAATGTCTCCTATACACCAGTTTAGTAAGACAAACAAAATTGCAAAACAGAGTGAGGCGAGAGTGGCGTTGTCGGCGCAGGCAGGCATTAGCACCGCCTGATAAATCCAGCCCTTGAGGGTGGTGACGCCGGATTCGACAGCAGCGTAAGGCACTTTAATCGCGCCTATGATGATGCTGAGAACGGCGCCGAGGCAGTACATGAACAGCGGATTGATGCCGAAAGCTTCGAAGAAGCGGCACCAGCGGCGATAGCCCTTGATGTCGATAATCCATATCAGCAGGCCGAGGAAGCTGGCAGCGAGACCGCAGGTCGTGAGCACGAATGTCGGCGACCAGATCTTTTTATTGATGGGAATACCGAAGTCGAGGAGAAAGCCGCTGAATGTCAGAATTGTGCCGATTATAAAAAGTTTGTTGATGCGCAGATTGTTGTCTTTGGTGCCGACAATCAGACCGCCGCAGACAAAACCGATGAGCATGTGGGCTATCGACGGCAGGGTGCTCAGCAGTCCCTCGGGATCGAATTTGAGTGATTCGCCTGCGACATGGTCGGTATACATGTGGTCGGGACCGAGCACGGCGTTGTCGACGACGGCGATGACGTTGTTTGACGCAAACTCGAAGCCGTTGCCGATAAAGAGTATCACGGCATAGACGACAAGCATGCCGGCGATAAACCATGGCAGAGCCTTTTTACTCAGCGCCAGCGCTATCAGAGAGCCGAAGCCGTAGCAGATTGCCAGTCGCGGCATGACGCCGAGGATGCGGATGTGGTCGAAGGTGAAGACCGCTTCAGCCAGTGCTTTGCCCGAGGTGATGCCGCGAAGGAACATACCGAACCATGCTATGGCAAGGCCGATGGCAAAGATAACTACCGTGCGGCGGCATATCTTCCACAATGTCGCGCCTGAGAATTTGAAATCATATTTTCGGAGAGAGAAATAAGTCGAGATTCCCATTATATACATAAAGAACGGGAATACAAGGTCGGTCGGCGTCAGTCCATGCCATTCGGCGTGAGCCAGCGGGGCGTAGATGTGCCCCCACGATCCCGGATTATTGACCAGAATCATACCCGCGATTGTGATACCCCTGAGAATATCGAGGGCGAGCAGGCGCTGTGGACGTTTGGCCGTTGTCTGTTGTTTGTCTGACATAAAATCGATTAAATGTGATAGAGTTGGTTTTGTAGTTTATTTTTTAGATGATGTGCAACGGTCAACGAGATATGCGATTGATTTGTAATTTATGCCGCTGTTTGTCGTCAGACCGATTTCGCAGGTTCTCGAATTGGAGTAGCCTTCGGTGACACGGGCTTCTTCAAGAGCCGGCCGCAGTTTGCGCAGGCCCCATTTGTTGAGCTCGGGGCGGGTGAAGCCTTTGTCTCCGGCGAAGCCGCAGCAGCCGACCTCGGCCGGGACGGTCACGCCGGTGGCGCACATCGAGGCGAGGGTGACAATCTTGTCGGTCAGTCCCATCAGACGCGACGAGCAGGTGACATGGACGGCGACCGAAATGTCCTCACGTGTGAAGTCGAGGTGGGGAGCAAGAAAATCGTGGATAAATTCGGCGCCCTCATAGAGGCGGATGCTCTTTATGTGATTCTTCATGCGGTGGAGACATGGGCTTTGGTCGCAGAAAACGGGATATTTGCCGTTCTGCGAGGCCTTGAGGAGGGCGCGCTCGAGTTCTGCGGTCTTGCTGTCGGCGATGTCGGGCATGCCTTTGCTCTCCCAGATCATGCCGCAGCACAGTTCTTTCATGTTCTCGGGGAATATGACTTCAAAGCCGGCTTTGTTGCAGAGCGACACCATGACGTCGACCAGCGGGCGACGGTCGTCATCGCCCTTGGCCGGTGTTACGCCCATAGTGCGGTTGATGCACGAGGGGAAGTAAACGGCTTTCAGCGGTTCTGACGGCTGTTCTTTTTTCTTGAAGCTGTAAGGTTTGGGTAGCGACGCTGTCCACAGCGGCACACCGATTTTGTGGAGACCGCGGCCTATGGAGTTGACTGCATTGCCGCCAATGACAGAGCGGGCGAGGTTTGCGGCGCCGAGGGCGAGGCGCAGGCCGCTCTCGACGGTCGGGAGTTTGTCGGCGCACCATTTGCCGAGGTTGTATCCGGCTGACCCGGAGGGGAGCGCTTTCTCGCGCAGGTGGTGAATCAGCTCGGCGGTGTTGATTTTCATCGGGCACGAGGTGCTGCAGAGTCCGTCACCGGCGCATGTCTCGCAGCCGTAGTAGACGAATGCGTCCTTGAGGCGTTTGAGGCGTGCCGGGTCTTCGCCGGTCTCGGTCAGTCGTGATATCTCGCGGCTGACGATGATGCGCTGTCGTGCCGAGAGCGTGAGGCCGCAGCTTACGCAGTTGATTTCGCAGAAGCCGCACTCGATACAGCGGTCGACATCGGGGTCGGTCAGGGGCAGAGGTTTCAGATTTTTGATATAGCACTCCGGGTCGTCGTTGAAGATGACACCGCGGTTGAGTATGTTCTCAGGGTCGAACGCGCGTTTGACGCGGCGCATTATCTCCCAGGCTTTGTCGCCCCATTCGGCGCGGACAAAGGGAGCCATGTTGCGGCCGGTGCCGTGCTCGGCCTTCAATGAGCCGTGGAATCGGTCGACAACGAGGTGTTCGATATCGATCATCAGTTTGCGGTAGCGGTCGATGTCGGCCTGAGTCTTGAACGACTGGGCTATGACGAAGTGATAGTTGCCTTCGAGGGCATGGCCGTAGATGCAGGCATCGTCATAGCCGGCGTCTTCGAGCAGTTTTGCCAAAGCCACGGTGGCTTCGGGCAGGTCTTCGATGTGGAAGGCTATGTCTTCGATCAGAGCCGTAGTGCCGAGGGGGCGTGTGCCGCCGACAGTGGGGAAGACGCCCGAACGTATCTGCCACCATTTGGAAGTGACGGCCGGATCTGATGAAAATTCGGCGGGTTTGAAAAGCTTGAATCCGTTGATGACTCCGAGTGTCGTGTCGATATTCGATTTCAGCTCGGCTTCGCTGTCTCCTTTGACTTCGATGAGCAGGGCTGTAAGGCCTTTGCCGGTGGTGTCGTTGACTGATTCGAGCGACTTGCGGTCAAGCATCTCGCAGCTGTAGACGGGAGCTGATTTGCGCATGGCGACGACCGCGCGGCATGCTTCGGCCATGTCGTCGAAATATACCATGGCCGATGCGCCGTATGGGTAGAGATGAGAGGTATTGACTGTCACTTCGCTGAGGAAAGCGAGAGTGCCTTCGCTGCCGACCATCAGATGTGCGATGATGTCGAACGGAGATTCGAAGGCAATGAACGGACGGATATTCAGACCGGTGACGTTCTTGATCGAATACTTGTATTTTATCAGGTCGGAGAGTGCTTTGTCGGCTTTGATGTCATCGCGTATGGCTACAATCTCGTCAATCAGAGTGCTATGGGTCTGTCCGAAGTCGTGGCATGATTTCTCGTCGGCAGTGTCGAGCACGGTGCCGTCGGCGAAGACTATTCTGACAGACTTGAGCACACGGTCGCTGTTGGCGTGGACGCCGCAACTCATGCCCGAGGCATTGTTCATGACGATACCGCCTATCATGGCCGAATTTTTCGATGCGGGGTCGGGGCCGAAAATCTTGCCGTATGGCGCGAGCAGCATGTTTGCGCGTAGACCGGTCAGACCAGGCTGGAAGCGTGCGGTTTCGCCGTCGGGTGATATCGAATATTTCTCCCAGTTTTTACCGGCGACAATCAGTATCGAGTCTGTTATCGACTGACCGGAAAGACTTGTTCCCGCGGCTCTGAAAGTCACGGGAAGCCGGTGGCGCGAGGCGGCCGCAAGCAACTGCGACACTTCAGCCTCGCCGGCCGAACGTATGACAATCTGTGGTGTCAGTCTGTAAAATCCCGCATCCGTACCCCAGGCTAAAAGCCTGAGGTCGTCTGTGTAGATGCGTTTTTTATCAACAAAACGGCTTATTTCGTCGAGAAAAGCCTGATATTGAGTGTCCATCGGTAAAAGGGAATTAATTACCAATTATTTATATAAGTGATATTTTTTTGTCGCAGCCTTGAAGCTGTCGGCGTCTTTGTTCCAATAGTCGATGATGTCGGCGACTTTATGGTTCTCTGAGAATCGGCGGCGGATTTCCTTGCTGCCTGTGACTTTGTCGAACATGTTGAAGCGGCCGGCATCGGCGTTGCCTTCTTTGAAGGCGGCTTTGTCGGGATACATGGCGGCAAGCTCCTGCATGATGTAGAAGTTGGTCAGCGAGAGGGGGGCTACTTCCTTGTCTGTGATGAATACCTCGACACCCTGAAGATTCTCACCTTTGCCGAACGAATAGAAAGGTTTGATGTGAATCGGACGGAACATCATGCCGGGAAGGTTGAGGGCGTTCATGCGTTTCGAGAATTCCTCCGCGTCGACCCAAGAAGCGCAGAACAGTTTGAATGGCATTGTGTAGCCTACGCCGATCGACATGTAGTTGAGTTCGCCGAGAATGCCCGAGACGGGGTAGAGCAGGGCTGCTTCGGGATTAGGAATATGGGGCGAGGGGAGCACCCAGGGCATGCCGGTCTCGCTGAAAGGCATATCGCGAGTCCAGCCTTCCATAGGCACGACGGTGAGGTCTACTTTCTTGTCGCCGATGAGGCCGCTGTCGTTGAGATAGAGAGCGAGCTCGCCGGGGGTGAGGCCGTAGAGGTAAGGAATGGGGAACTGGCTCACGAACGAGTAGCATGAATCTTCGACCACGTTACCTTCGACCTTGTTGCCGCCGACTGGATTGGGTCGGTCGAGCACCATGAATTCCTTGCCGAGTTCGGCGCAGGCTTCCATTGCCAGGCCCATCGTTGAGATGAATGTGAACGAACGGCAGCCGATGTCCTGGATGTCATAGACGAGGACGTCGACGTCTTTGAGCATTTCGGGCGACGGTTTGCGGGATTTGCCGTAGATTGAGTAGACGGTTACGCCCGTGGCGGGGTCTACGGCGTTGTCGACATGGTCGCCGGCGTGTACGTCGCCGCGTACGCCGTGTTCGGGAGCGTAGAGTCCGACGAGTTCGACGCCGTCGGCTTCGTGGAGAATGTCGATGGTCGATTTGAGTTTATTGTCGACGCCGGTGGGGTTGGTGATGAGGCCGACGCGTTTGCCTTTGAGGCCTTCGAAGCCGCGGTCGCGGAGAACTTCTACGCCGGGTTTGACCTGTGCCATGGCGGCGATAGAGACGAATGCCAAAGCGGCTGCTAATATCTTTTTCATTGTGTTATTTTTTCTGTTCGACTTTTTTTGCACCATATTCGGGGCTGATGTGGGGACGGACGAGGGCTGTCACAAGCCATGTGGCGATGTTGCAGCAGAGTACCCACCAGAAGAAGTTAGTGTATGAGTCACCGAGGATATTCTCCATTATATAGCCTGCTGCCATGCCCGGAAGCATCATGCCGAGAGCCATGAAAGCCGTGCAGATGGCATAATGTGATGTTTTGTAGGGACCTTCGGCGAAGTACATCATGAAGAGCATGAAGGCTGTGAAGCCGAAGCCGTATGCAAACTGTTCGAGGATAATGCAGCTCCAGGTGATGATTTTGCCTGAAAGGAGGCTGTAGTCTGGCTGGACGTTAGATAGGATAATATAGGCGACACAGTTTAACGATGTTGCGAGAGCCATAGGCCATATCCATTTGCGGAGACCGCCGTTGGCGGCGCAGATACCGCCGATGATACCGCCGACGGTGAGACCGAGGATTGCAAGGACGCCGTAGGCGAAGCCCACTTCAATCTGTGTCATGCCGAGACCACCGGCTTCGCGCGGTGCGAGAAGGAAAACCTGGCAGAGTTTGACTACCTGAGCCTCGGGCAGACGGTAGAGAAGCATGAACAGCATGGCGAGCACGACATATTTTTTCTTGAAGAATGTGCCGAACGAGTTCAGGAATTCCATCAGGATGCCGCCGACGGTTTTTTTCTGTTCGCCGCCGACAGGTCTGTCAGCTTCGGGGTAGGGCAGGATGAAAGCGTGCCAAAGGAAAACGACAAAGAAGAAAACCGAGCAGCCCATGACAGTCCATAGCCAGCCCTTCGAGACGCTGCCGGTGACGTTGGCGAGTGAGCCTGCGATCATGACGAGGCCACCTTGACCGAAGACGCTCGCGCAGCGGTAGAAAGTCGAACGGATGCCGACGAACATACTCTGCTGATTGGTATTGAGCGCGAGCATATAGAAACCGTCTGATGCGATGTCGTGGGTCGCCGAGCAGAATGCCGTGACAAAATAGAAGAAAAGACATACCATAAACGAGGTCACGGGCAGACCCTGGTCAATTGCTGCGGCGTCGGGCTGCGGTAGGGTGAAAGCGATGGCGCCAAGGCCAATGGCGACACAGAGCTGCATGGTCACTGTCCACCAGCGTTTGGTTTTGAGGATGTCGACAATCGGGCCCCAGAAAGGCTTGATTACCCAAGGCAGATAGAGCCAGCCGGTGTAGAGGGTGGCGTCAGCCTTGCTCATGCCGAGTTCGGTGAAGAGCACCATCGTCACCATATTGATGAAGATGAACGGGATGCCCTGAGCGAAGTATAGGGTCGGAATCCATGCCCATGGATTACGGTAGTTTACTTTTTTCATTGCAGGTTTTTTGATTGGATTTCTTGGTTTGAGTCAGGATTGGTTTTAGTATTTCTTTTCGATGTCTGCGTCGACGAAGTAGTGGTTTAGGATGTCGGTGTAGCTGTAGCCTTTGGCACCCATGACGGCGGCTCCTATCTGGCAAAGTCCGACGCCGTGGCCCCAGCCGGCGCCCGTGAGGGTAAACGAGCCGGGAAGACCCGTTGCCGGATCGATGTCGTGACGCTCGACGGTGAATGCCGAGCTGTAGAGATGCGATTTCGACAGCGTGCGTCTGATTTCGAGTTCTTTACCGATGGTGAGTGTACGGTTTGTGCCTACGATTTTAAGGCGTACGATGCGGCCCGAGGTGCCGCGCTCGACGGGAATGAGGTCGATTATCTGGCCGAAGTCTATGCCCGAGCGCTCTTTGGCGAGAGCCGACAGCTCTTCGCGGCCATAGTGAATCTGCCAGCGGTAGAAGTCGGTGGTCTCCTGGTCGTAGTTGTTGAGTACCTGTGAGAGAATCTCGGCGTCAGCAGTGTTGCAGAAAGCGTCGGGACGGCTGTTGATCCACTCTGATGCCTTGACCTCGTCGCGGAGGTCTGGGAAGTCGTTCTCAT
This sequence comes from uncultured Porphyromonadaceae bacterium, assembly GCA_902493335.1. Taxonomy (GTDB): domain Bacteria; phylum Bacteroidota; class Bacteroidia; order Bacteroidales; family Muribaculaceae; genus CAG-873. The sequence continues at coordinate 28,484 of CABUPJ010000011.1, read as the reverse complement.
TTTTATCATCGCGACGGGCTTTGAGGTAGTGGTGATGCTCAGGTTCCCAGCAGTTCTCGAACTCTTCGAAGACACCTCCGCAGCATTTCGAGAAGCGGGCGTCGCAGATTTCGCCGCCGTAGGTGAGCACCCGGCCCCAGGTGGCCTTGACAGCCTCGACGACCTTGGGCGTCGACTGGCGTGTGATGCCCTGATAGCGCTGGCAGTGGTCGTCGGCGCAGACGTCGAAATGCTCGTGGTCTTCGCGGTCATACCATTTTATATACTCGGCGCCGTCGGTGCCTTCCTGTATGTGTGAGTCACAACGGTTCTTGTCTTTCTTATAAATCTGGGCGAGAAGCCAGCTGCGCGAGATGACGGCGTGGGCCTTGAGCAGTTCGAGCGATGCCGTGGCGCTCATTTCCGACGAGATGACGCTCATGAGATAGTCCTCGACGGGAACGACGTTGATGGCCGCGGCCTCCGGGCCCGTGACCTTGACACTGAGATCGCCTGTAAAAGTCTGGTCTTCTTTGCGTTCCCAGTGGAAGTTGACACCGATGACGACATCTTTGATCTCGAAGGTCGATTTCTCGTCAGAGCGTTTGAAGTCAAGGACATCGTCGAAGCGGCGTCCGTCGAAAACGATGGCGCCGTTGTCGAAGACGATGGTCTGTGCGCCGCTGTACTCTTTGCCGGCGGCGGTGTAACAGCCATGAAGCACGATTTCAAGCTTTGTGGCGAATGAAAGGATTCCTACTTTTACAACAGGTTGATTCATGATTATTTGATTTTAGATGCGATATCGTCGATTTCGTCTGTCGTGAGACAGAGTTCGTCATAAATGCGACGGACGATGCCGGCATCGATTTTTTCAAAGTCTTTTTCAAGAGGTGTGATAAATACGCCGCCCATGTCGACCGATGCGGGGCTGAGAAGCATTGTGTCGTCGCCTTCGGTGCCGTAGGAGCTCGGACGGTGCCGCTTGCGGGGTATGACGACGAGGCGTACGCCTGCGGGTGTGGCATAGCAGAGGATGTTCATCATCGGCTCGCGTTCGCCTTCGGGTACGGGCATGGCGGCATAGAGGCGGTCGAACAGGCGCTGGCCTGCGGCTGCGTCATCGGTGTCGATGACGAAAACTTTGAGTGGCAGAGTGTCCTCGACAGCGAGGGTGGCGTCGCCGTCGGTGGCGATGGTTTTGAGTTCGGCGTCCTCGAGTGTCTCGGCGATGGTGAGAAAATCGCTGTTGCCGGCCTGGAAGTGCATGTGGTCGGGAGCCGAGGCGCCGCACTTCGGACCGTTATAGAAAACGGTGTATTCGTCAAGCTCCGAGGCGAGGGCAATCATGTCGGCTATGCGGCCGCTGATGAGCTGGTCGGTGTGGCGCTTGTCGGGGATGGTGAGGTGACGCGGGAAGATGGGGAAGGGATTGATGAGTATTGTGTAGTACTCGCCCCAGTCGATGCCGCGCTGCACTGCCGGACGGTTTTCGGCGCAGAGGAAACATTTGCGTTCCTTCAGCGACTTGGCGTCGACCTTGGCGGCCGACGAGACTATGCGGGCCGGGTTGAACTGCACTTTTATCTTCATGCCGTCGACGTCAAGCTCCTTGACCTTGACGCCTTTCAACGCCTCGAAATTGCCGGCGGCCTGAGGCCACTCGGCAATCTGAGCGTTGATAAAACTGTTGACTTCCTGTGACGATGTTTTAGCTGTCATTGCAGATCAGTCTTTATTCATGGCGCAACGGGCCTGAAGCTCCCATGTGCGAATGCGGTCTTTGTAGAGATTGTTGGCGTTCATCTTGTTGATGTCGAGCGCTGCGTCAGAGTTGTCTTCCCAGCGGCGGCAGAGATAGACGACGTCGTAGACGCGGCCGATCTGATGGTGACGCGAGAAGGCGAGGCCGAGGGCATAGTCTTCACCGTAAGATGTGTTGGGCACGTGGATTTCGCGCAGAAGCGGAGTGTAGAATGCACGGGGTGCGCCGAGACCGTTGATGCGCAAGGCGTTGTTGCGGCCGTTTTCGGGAGTCCACTCCTTGTGGTCGATTACGCCCGGCGGTATCATGTTCATGTCGATGTCGGTGAGCATGTATGTGCCGACTACCATCGCGCAGTTCTGGTCATAGAAAGCCTTGACCATTTTGGCGAGTGTGTTTTCGTCTTTGTAGACGTCGTCAGAGTCGAGCTGAACGGCGAATTTGCCGCATTTCTCGTGGTTGACGCCGGCATTCCAGCAGCCGCCGATGCCGAGGTCGTCGCGTTCGGGGATGATGTGGACGACGCGGGGATCAGAAGTGAATTCTTCGATGGCTTCGCTTGTGCCGTCGGTCGAGTGGTTGTCGATGATGATGAGGTTATAGGGGAAGTCGGTCTTCTGCGAGAGTACGCTCTTGATGGCGTCGCGGATGGTGCGAACGCGGTTGCGGACGGGGATGATGACCGATGCCTCATACTCGAAGTCGCCCTTGTTGAATTCGATGGGTGTGAACTTGGGAGCGAGATAACCGCCTATTTCTTTGAGGTGAGCGGTGCAGGCTTCTTCCATCTCGATCTGTACGCCGCGGTTTTTCGGGTCGACATAGTCGAAAATCTTTTCGCCCGATTTGCGGTTGTCGAGTGTGATGTCGCTGTAGAGGTATTCGTTGATGTGGACGATGGGAGCAATGCGGCTCAGACGCAGGCGCAGGTCATAGAGACCGGCGGCTTTGTATTCCTTGTCGATGCCGGCTGCGGCTTTCTTGAAGTCGGCGGCGTTGAAGAAAAGCACAGAGCCGAAGCCGAAGTCGTCGCGCAGTGAGCCGAACTGATAGTCGATCACGGGCGAGTTGGTTTTCTTGCCGTCGACGACGGTGTAGCTGTCGGCGTAGAGCATGCCGGCTTTCGAGTCCTGGGCAATCTTGACAAAACGGTCAAGGGCGAAGTAGCCCATGACGAGATTGTTGTATTTGGTATAGAGAAGTATATATTCGGCGTCGGCAGCACCGGCGATTTTCTTCATTGTCTCTGATGTGTTGAGGCCGTCGGTCTTGATTACCTCGCAACCCTCGACAGCTTCACAGTTTTCGCCTGTAGCAAGGAGGAAAATCTTTGTTACGAGCGGGCTCTTCTTGAGACCTTCGACTGTGGCTTTCACTTGTGCCGGTTCAGCATAGGGAAGGAAGCAGTTGATAGTAGTTTTCATGTAATTGGTTTTTGGATTATAGTTGTGGTTAAAGTTTTTAGCGGTTTATTTTTTATCGTTCTTCTTGTCAAAGAAGTTGAGAATCTGTTTCATCAGCGAGTCACGTTTGTCGCGGCTGTCGATGGTTTCGAAGGGGAAGCCGATGACTACTGTGCGGTAGTTGTCAAAACGGCTGGCGGTGCCTGCTATAAGATTGTTCTCGGTGTAGCGCATGAATGTCGCGCCGGTCTTGGCGTCGGCGGGATAGAATGAGTCGGGAGACTCGACGGCATAACAGTCGACGTTGAGCTCGTTAGAGAATTTATAGTCGCCGCCTGTGAAGGCTCTGAAGCGCGACGGAACCTCGTAGGCTTCGCCTGTGACAGATGCCTGTCCTACGCGCCAGCAGTAGCCGAGCACTTCCTGGGCAAATTTCTTGTCGGCTTCGGCTGTCGCGTCGTCAGAGAACGGATTGTCCCAGATGTCGGTCGCTACGTAGGCTCCGCTGACAAATATATCAGCGCCTGCGTCGGCTGATTTCCTGAGTTTGTTCTGAAGAGCCGAGGGGAATGCCTTGTAGTTTGTGCCGTAGACTCCGCGGCCGCGAGCTGTTTCTTTCTGTTTGCCGAGTATGAGGTCGATGATGGCGGGTGTCGTTTCATCCTTGCAGAAAGCGTCGAGGCTTGATGAGACAAAAGAGTGTCCGGCGGCAGCTATGGCCTGACCGTGGACGATTACATAGTCGAAGGTATTGCCCGCGATGACTTTGTCTTCATAATTGGCGCGTGATGCTCCGAAGCCTGCGGCGTCGTCGTCCATCCAGGGAATGCTGCGGCGGAACTCAAACATGCTGCCGATATATGAAATGTCGTTGATATAGGGAACACCGTGGTCGCGGGTATCATAGAAGCCGCCGATCAAGGCTGTGCTGTCGCCCGACTCAAACCAGTCGGGAGCGCTGACGCGGGTAAAGCCGTTGACGATAGTAACGGTTTTGGATCCGTTGCCGAGGTCACAGAGCGCGAGAGTCTCCGACGGGAAGCTGACGCCGCCTTTGTTGCCGGCGACGATGCGGTAGCTGTGTATCTTGCTGTCATTGACGGTCAGGGTGTATTCGGGTGTGTCAACTTTGGCAATCTGTCTGAAACTGCCGTTGTCGAGACGTTCTTCTATAATATAATAGTCTGGTTTGGCAGAGGCTTCGAGGCTGTCGACAGTCTCGCACCAGGCGAGGCGGTAGCTGCGGTCTCCGGCCGCTGTGATTGCAAATGAGTTGACCGGGAGCGGCTGAACGATATATTCGCGGCCGTCACGGTTGGCGATGAATTTGAGCATGCCTTTGTAGACCGCGCGTGACACAGTGAAGCGGAAGGCCGGGTCAAGACCGTATTTCATGTCGGCGAAGTTCTGATGCGACAGCAGTTCGAGCAGCATTGCCGGAACTTCGGGAACGCGTGCCTCGAAATAGCTCTTGTCCCACATGCCGCGGCGCGTCCAGTCGGGTTCAAAACTGTGGCGCACGTCGTTGACGATGTTGGTTACTATGAGGTCTGTGAGGTCGCGCGATGCAAGTTCCGACGTGCCGTTGGGTTTGGTGCCGTTGGCTGTCGAGTAGATGCCGAGTGTGCCTATGATTGAGTCGTTGAGCGTCGTGCCGGCGTCGCTGTGGAAAGCAAACGAGAGGTCGACCGGAATATTCAGACCTTTGCGGCCGGGAAGCATCGATGAGCCGCCGGCGAGCCAGTTGACCCAAAGACCGCGGCATTTGTAGTCGTCGCCGTAGTCGTTTACGTAGTCTGAGGGTGTGAAGACGCTGTCGGGAGCACCGGCCCACTGGAGGAAATAGCGGGCGCCTTCGACGAAGCGCGGATAATGGCTTGTCACATATTTGTAGTCTATGTCGTCGAGCGGTTCTTTGACGATGCGGGCCACATTGCCCATGCCGCCGCCGATTTTCACAGCGTCGGCGCTGACGACGCTCTTGTTGTCGCGGCCTTGGTTGTCGAGAGACACGACGGTTGTCTTGCCGGCCTCGAACGGGAAATGGCCGAGGTAAATCCATGTGCCGCCGCCCATGCGCTGGTTGACATTGAAACGGTGGTCGCCGTCGGCGGCATGAACGGTATAGTGAGCTGCTTTCGAGCTGTTCGGCTCGGTTGTATAACTTACATAGACGGCGTATGTGCCGGCTTTGTCAAAATCGGCGTTCCATCTGGCGGTTGCCGACGCTTTGTCTGATTTTGTCGTGCGGGCAATGCGAGCGGTGCCTTCGCTGAAGGGATGGTCGCCGTTGTGGAGCTCGGCCTTACGGTGGGCGAAGGCTTTGTTGACTGATGTCGACCATTCGCCGTTCTCTTCATAGCCTTTGTAGGCCAGGGCGCCGTCGTTGTCGACAATGATTTCCGTGAGGTTGATGTCTCGCTCGCGGGGACTCATGACATATGCGCCCGCGTTCTCGAGCATAGGCATCAGGAAGGGCATGACGTATCCCTGGGTATAGAGGTCTTCGACTGTCTGGAAGATGCGTGCGCGTTGCCACTCCCAGCGGTTGAGTTTGGGTTCGAAATACCAGCCATGGCTTTGCCACAGGGCTATGTTGGCGCCGTCAAGACCTAGTGGAGCCGGGTTGGCGCCGATGCGAGTCACAAACGGATCTTTTTCTTTGGGGACAATATTTTTTTTCTTGGCGAAAAGAGCCAGATCTTTGAAATCGCGGCCGTCGGCTGTCACTGTGACGCGATAGCCGCCATAGCCGAGAGCCTCGGCGAGTTCCTGCTCGAATTTGCCTATGTTCTGAGTCGTAAATGGAACATAAGCCGCAATTTCATTGTATTTTACTGTGATGGTTTTCTTTTTGTTGTCTATAATGACATCTTCGACCTTGATGTCACCCAAAGCGGTGACACCGGGACGATGTCGGTTTAGCACATTCAGGGCTGTCTCTTCAGGACTGGCGGCCTGAACACCTGTTGATAGTAAAATAAAAGCTATTGCAGAGAATAGTTTTTTAGGCCTTAGATTCATAATAAACCTTAAATTAGATTTCTACAAAGTTAATATAAACTTTGAAGTCATACTAAAAAAAGGCGATAAAAAATGCGATATAAAATATTTTTTAATATTTAGATACAGTTTTTAAAGTGTAGACTTCTGCGCTTATGCCTTGAACAGCCGGAATGGATGTGCGGGTGCGTGTCGGTAATTGTAAATATCTGTTTAAATGGTGATATAAGTCGGTTTGTCGGAATGTTTATTCGCGATAATAGATGCGATGTACACGTGGTGAGACAGATGTCAGAATCTCGTATGGAATAGTGCCGCGGGCGTCGGCAAGTTTTTCTATGGGAGCGTCTTTGCCGAATATCTCTACCCGGTCGCCTATTTTGGCGTCGGCTCCTGTGACGTCAATCATGCAAAGGTCCATACAGATATTGCCGATGGTAGGACATGGCTTGCCGTTGACAATAAACGTGCTGCGGCCGCAGCCGAAGTGGCGGTCAATGCCGTCGGCATAGCCGATGGGTATTGTCGCTATGACAGATCTCGAGCTGACCCTGCCGCGACGGGAGTAGCCTATTGAGGTGTCGGCATCCCAGGTCTTGAGCGATATGATAGTCGAGCTTAGGCTGGCGACAGGCCGCAGGTCGATATGCGTTTCTTCGGGCGGCAGGGGCGAGATGCCGTATAGGCCGATACCGAGACGCACGAAATCATACTGATACCCGGGAAAGCGCATTATGCCGGCTGTATTGAGCATGTGGCGTCTGAAGTCGTTTTTGAGCAGCGTCTTCAATCGTCCCGTCATAGCCTCGAAGGTGTCGAACTGGCTTTGGGTGTAGGCGTTTTCGTCAAGACAGTCGGCTGTGGCGAGGTGCGAGAAGACCGATGATGTCGCGACGCGGTCTGTTTCGTTCAGCACTTTGGCGAGGGCTTCGATTTCAGATGGTATGAAGCCGACGCGGTGCATGCCGGTGTCGAGTTTGATATGTATGGGATAGCCGTGCATGTCGTGAAGCCGTGCGTGTTCAAGCAGTATGTCGAGTTCGCGCAGTGAGAAGACGGCGGGCTCGAGGCGGTAGTTGAACAGAGCCTGATAGTTGGTTGCCATAGGATTGAGAACCATGATGGGCATTGTGATTCCGGCCCGGCGCAGGGCGACACCTTCTTCGACGACGGCCACGGCCAGATATGACGCACCCTGGCTCTGAAGCGTCTTGGCGATTTCAAGTGAGCCTGTGCCGTAGGCCGACGCCTTCACCATGGCGATGATGCCGGTCGATGGCTTGACGAGGCTCTTGAAAGCATTGTAGTTGTGGACGACCGAGTCGAGATTTACTTCGAAAATTGTCTGGTGGCGGGGCTTTTCGAGTAAGTCTTTGATGGCGGCGAAATCTTTGTCGCCTTTGATGAGTATCAGCTCGCTGTCGAAGCGCGATATGTCATAGTCGCTGATAAACCGGTCGGTATCTCTGATAAATTCGGTAGCCATCATCGGGTCGAATGCGTCGGCATGTCTGCCGATTTCTTCACCGATGGCTATAAGACGGTCGATGCCGCGCGACTTGAGCATGTCGGCGAACTGTCGGTAGAGTTTCTGTGTGTCGGCATCGGGCCGATGAAGCAAATCGCCTGCGATTAGGGTGTTGCGCCGCGATGTCGTGGTTCTGCGCATCATGAAGTCGAGAGCGCGACCTACAGAGTCGAGGTCGTTGCTGAATTCGTCGTAAATCATGAGGCAGTCATTGACACCGTCGTAGACATCGAGGCGAGTCGAGACTTCGTCGGCGTCGTTGGCGAGTGTCGGGTCATATCCGAGTGTTTTCAGCGCCGCTGCAGCGAGCGAACGGTTTAGGTTGTCTCCCGAAGCCACGCAGATGACTGTCTTGGCGGGATACAGACTTTTGATTATGTCGCAGGCGACAGTGTCGGCTGCAGGGCAGATTATTGTGTCGCATCTCGAGAACAGCGCGGCTTTTTCGACGATTTTCTCTTCGCGGGAGGTGAAGCCGTTGTCGTGCTCGCCGGTGATTTCTGTCATGATGCCGATGGTCGGGATGACGATTTCGGCGAGGTCGGCCATTTGTCCGACGCGGTCGATGCCGGCCTCGAAGACTGCTATGTCGGTGTCAGGTTCTAATTGCCATATCGAGAGGGGTACGCCCAGTTGTGAGTTCCAGCTGCGGGGACTTCTCGCTACTTTTACGCCGGCCTTGGTGAGGGCGTGGAAGAGCAGTTCTTTGACTACCGTTTTGCCTCGGCTGCCGGTGATGCCGACCACGGGTATCCTGAATTCTTCTCTGACCCGGCGCGCAATCTGTTTGAGCGCGCGGCTGACGTTGTCGACGACAATGAAGTCGGCGTCAGCGGCGTGACGCATGATGTCGGGAATGTGATCGACGACAAAGGCACGCACGCCCCTGCGGTAGAGGTCGGCGAGGTAGCGGTGGCCGTCGTTGACATCGGTGCGTATCGCAAAAAAGAGAGCGTCGGTGGTGTCGGCGCTCGAGCGGCTGTCGGTCAGAATGTTTTTTATATCCCTGTCAGAGTCGATGTCGACTCCGCAATATGTGGCTAATGTCGAAAGTTTTGCGTTCATGTCAATAGATGTGCTTTATTAATCCTGCCTGATGGGGCGGTGTAGGGCTGCTTTGGCGATACGGCGGCAGGCGAGGGCTTTGGCGGCTGTAGCTTCGCTGAAATATGTCTTGCCGAAGAGTTCATAAATATAGTCGACGGCCACGGCTGACGGATGCTTCATGTCGGCGTCATAGAAACGGTAGTCGCGCAGGTCGTCAATCATAATTTCGAAGGCCGGGAAATAATCGGCGTATTGTCTCAGGCGTTCGCAGGCAAGCAGAAGGCGTGCTTTGGTCAGCGAATTGCCGACGAGTCCGTATGCGAGATGGCGAATCGGGCTGACGGTCAGTATGACGTTCTTTTTCTTTGCGACAAGGTCGCGAAGAAGCGGTTGCCAGGCTTCGGTTATCGTCTCCGTGTCTATCATCTGCTGATTGAAAAGTCGGTCGTCGAGCTTATGGCAGTTGCCGACCGGAAGCCGCCTGCTGCCGTCGGCCATATAGTAGCCGTGGGCCGAGCCGAATGTGACTATCAGCGTGTCGGCCTCGTCAAAGGCGTTTTTTAATGAGTCGAAATCGTTGTTGACCCGGGCGAGCAATGCTTCGGCGTCGGCGCAGCTGTAGCGTGACGCATAGTCGAGACAATGCTTTGTGCCCTGACTGTCACTATATAAGTCGTCGGTCGTGTAGCGGTAACCGTTGATGAGTTTTCTGACGCAGTCGGCAAGTGAGAGCGGGTTGTACAGAGGGCCGAGCGGGTTGGAGCATACATTGAATCCGTCACGGCGCAGGCGTTCGCCGATATTGTCGGTGAAGCATGAGCCGAGCATGACGACCGTGCTGTCGTGGCTGATGCGGAAACTGCCGCGGGGCTGTTCTATTTCGGTGCGGAAACGCATTAATACATCTGATAATCGATTGAAAGTACCTGGAATTCGGTGCGGCGGTTTATCTGGTCGGCAGCGGCTTGGTCTTCAGGCGAAAGATTTTCGATGAATTCCTCGGTGAGACGGTCTCCTTCTTTAAACTGCGGATACATTCTGGCAAGTTTTTTTGTGATTGTCTTGGGGCGCGATTCACCGTAACCCTGTGACTGCAGGCTGTCGGGGCTGATGCCGGCGGCTATGAGATAATCGATGACCGATTTGGCGCGACGTCCCGACAGTTTGATGTTGTAGTCTTCAGAACCGTGGCGGTCTGTGTGCGAGGCCATCTCGATAGTCACGTTGGGATTGTCGCGTAGAACCTGCACCATCTCGTCGAGCGCGGTCTTCGATTCGGGTTTGAGGGTCGCCTTGTCGTAGTCATAGAATATATTGTCGATGACGACGGGCTTGGTGATTGAGGCGAGGATGAAGTCGACGGCATATTCGGCGTCTTCCTCGGCGATGTCTGAGGTGAATTCCTGTTTGCTGTTGAGATAGCCTTTGGCTCCGGCGAGCATTACGTAGCTTACGCCGCGGTCAAGCGGGAACGAGAACGAGCCGTCGTCGCGCGCCACCTGTTTCTGGTTGCTGCCGTCGTTGCCGACGATGCGTATCACGGCGTTTGGCACTGGTTCTTCGTCGCGGTCGAGCACCCAGCCGCTGATCATTATCTTGAGTTCGGGAAGCTCGAAGGAGTAGAGATGGTCATAGCCTCGGTTGTCGCCTCGGTTAGAACTCAAAAAACCGCTTTCGCCGGCTCCGAACGTGATGCCGAAGTCATCGGCAGACGAATTGACCGGCCGTCCCATGTTGGTGACGCTCCAGCCGCCCGAGCGCGTCATCTCGGCACGGAAGATGTCGAGGCCGCCGTAGCCCGGATGGCCGTTCGAGGCGAAATACATCACCGAGTCGGTGCGCATATACGGGAACATCTCGTCGCCGGGAGTGTTGATCCATTCGCCGAGGTTCTCGAGCGAGCCTGCGCGTTCGCGCAGATTGATGCGCCAGATATCTTTACCGCCCGAGCCGCCGGGCATGTCGGATGTGAAATAGAGCCAGTTGCCGTCGGGCGACACTGCCGGATGGCCGTAGCTCGAGAGCGTGTCGGCTGTAATCTCGAACTTAACGGGCGCACTCCACTGGGCATCACTTCGCTGCGAGGTGTAGATTTCGACGCCCGTGTCAGAGTTGGGCTCGCGGCGGGCGCGGGTGAGATACATGGTCGAGCCGTCGGGCGAGAACGATACGATGCCTTCCTCGGCCTCGGTGTTGAGCTCGCCTTCGACCGGTTCGGGACGTTTCCATTCGCCGCGTTCGTCTTTCGATGCCATCCATATATCGCTCTTTTTCATGCCGTTGATTTCGCTGCGTTTGGCGCCGTTGACTTTTTCGTTGGTCGTGGTGAAGTATATGCGGTCGAGCGATGCGTCGAAATACATCGGCGCGTAGTCTGAGCGGCGTGAGTTGAAGAGCTTGGCGTTTTTGACGACGTAACGGGTTGTGTTGGCCTTGTCGAGACCCATGCGGGCGCCGGCGAGACCGTTCGAAGCCGATGCGTCGCCGGGTTTCATCGCGAGATAGTCTTCGTAGGCTTTGACGGCCTGGGCATATTTGCCTTCGGCATGGAGCATCTGTGCCAGTTTTAGGTAGGCCGATGTGTCGGGCCACTCATACCGTATCGCATTCTGATAGGCTGCCGAGGCACGGGCGCTCTGACCCAACAGGCGGTGACATTCGGCCATTTTGTAGGCGACTTCGCCGCGCAGGGGGCGTTCCTCGCGTTTGGTCAGTTTGTTATAGATCTTGCGGTAGGTCTTCGATGCGTCGTAATATTCGCCACGCTCCATCTGCTCGTTGGCGACAGAGAGTTTGGCTCCGCCGCAAGACACAGCCATAGCGGCGAGTGCCGCACCTACAGCCGCCGATAATATTCTGTTGATTGTCATAAATGCAAAATTACACATTATTTATATAACGTCATCATCTCCGTTATATTATCCGGTATAATTTTGAATGTTGAATTTTGAATGTTGAATTAAAAAGAAGCCCGAGAATATCTTCTGTATCTCGAGCTCCTTTAAGTAACTTATAATTCAAAATTCAACATTCAAAATTAGTGGGAGTTATTCCCACTCGATAGTTGCCGGTGGCTTTGAGGAGATGTCGTAGCATACGCGGTTGACGCCGCGGACGGTGTTGATGATTTCGTTCGATACCTTGGCGAGGAAGTCGTAGGGCAGGTGGGCCCAGTCGGCTGTCATTGCGTCGGTCGAGGTGACGGCGCGGAGGGCTACGGCGCGCTCGTATGTGCGCTCGTCGCCCATGACGCCCACGCTCTGCACGGGCAGCAGGATGACGCCTGCCTGCCAGACCTTGTCGTAGAGTCCCCATTCGCGCAGGCCGCGGATGAAGATGTCGTCGGCGTTCTGGAGTATCGTCACTTTCTCGCGAGTGATGTCGCCGAGGATGCGCACGGCCAGACCCGGACCGGGGAAGGGGTGGCGCTTGATGAGATGTTCGGGCATGCCGAGCGAACGGCCGACGGCGCGCACTTCGTCTTTGAAGAGCAGTCGCAGCGGCTCGCAGAGCTTTAGGTTCATCTTCTCGGGCAGACCGCCGACGTTGTGGTGGCTCTTGATGACCGTGCCGGTTATCGACAGCGATTCGATACAGTCGGGGTAGATTGTACCCTGGGCGAGCCATTTGACGTCTTTAATCTTATGGGCTTCCTCGTCGAAGACGTCGATAAAGCCTTTGCCGATGATTTTGCGTTTGCGCTCGGGGTCGGTCACGCCGGCGAGTTCGGTGAAGAAACGCTCTGAGGCGTCAACGCCGATGACGTTGAGACCGAGGCATTCATAATCGTGGAGCACGTTGGTGAACTCGTTCTTGCGCAGCATGCCGTGGTCGACGAAGATACAGGTCAAATTCTTGCCGATGGCGCGGTTGAGCAGCACGGCAGCAACCGACGAGTCGACGCCGCCGCTGAGGCCGAGCACGACCTTGTCGTCGCCGAGCTGTTCGCGCAGCGCCTTGACGGTCGAGTCGATGAACGATTCGGCGCTCCAGTCGCGTTTCGAGCCGCAGACGCCGGCAACGAAGTTTTCAAGCAGGCGGGTGCCGCAGGTCGAGTGGAAGACCTCGGGATGGAACTGCACGCCCCATGTCTGTTCGCCTTCGACGTGATAGGCGGCGCAGGCCACTTCGGGCGTCGACGCGATGATATTGAAGTCGTCGGGCAGCGAGGTGATGGTGTCGCCGTGGCTCATCCACACCTGGGCGCCGGCCTCGATGCCTTCGAGAAGCGGGTCGGCCGTGACCGTCGTCAGCTTGGCGCGGCCATATTCGCGCGAGGGAGCGGGCTCGACAGAGCCGCCGCCTTCGTATGCCATCAGCTGGGCGCCGTAGCAGATGCCCAAGAGCGGATAGCGGCGGCGCAGCAGGCTCAGGTCGGTTTTGAACGCCTTCTCGTCGTAGACCGAAAACGGGCTGCCCGAGAGGATGACGCCTATCACCGACGGGTCGTCGTAAGGCATCTTGTTATAAGGCACAATTTCGCAATAAGTGTTTAGTTCGCGAACACGGCGGCCGATGAGCTGGGTCGTCTGTGAACCGAAATCGAGAATGATGATTTTTTGTTGCATGATGTGTCGGAAGTTATGCCTGCAAATTTACGAAAAATTTCGCGTAAAACGAGTGACGGCCTCTTATAAAATAAAAGCCGGGGCGCTTTTTGTGGAAGCGCTCCGGCTTTGATACATTTATTTATGTAGGGTCAGTTTTTGAACACGAGGGTATCGTTGTCCTTGTCGACGTCGATGATGATGGGTTTGTCTTTGTCGACGGTTTGGGCGAGGATGTCTTTAGACAGACGGTTGAGCACCATGCGGTGGATGACTCGCTTGACGGGACGTGCGCCGAATTCGGGGTCGTAGCCCTCGTCGGCGAGGTACGACAGCGCGGCGGGGGTGACTTCGAGCTCGATACCGCTGCTTCGGCGCAGCATGGCCTGGATGCTCTTGATCTGCAGGCCGACGATTTCCTCGATTTCGTTGCGGTTGAGCGGCGTGAACATTATGATCTCGTCGATACGGTTGAGGAATTCGGGACGTATCGTTTGCTTGAGCATCTCGAGCACCTGTTCCTTGGTCTTGTCGACGGTCTCGGCCTTGTTCTCGTCGGTCATCTTCGCGAAGTTGTCGCGTATGAGCTGCGAGCCCATGTTCGAGGTCATGATGATGATGGTGTTCTTGAAGTTGACGTTGCGGCCCTTGTTGTCGGTCAGACGTCCGTCGTCAAGCACCTGCAGGAGGATGTTGAATACATCGGGGTGGGCTTTCTCGATTTCGTCGAATAGCACGACAGAGTAGGGCTTGCGTCTGACGGCCTCTGTGAGCTGACCGCCCTCGTCATAGCCGACATATCCCGGAGGCGCTCCGACGAGTCGCGACACAGAGTGTTTCTCCTGATACTCGCTCATGTCGATTCGCGTCATCATATTCTCGTCGTCGAAGAGGTATTCGGCCAAAGCCTTGGCGAGTTCTGTCTTACCGACACCGGTCGTGCCGAGGAAGATAAACGAACCGATCGGCCGCTTGGGGTCGTTGAGGCCGGCACGGCTGCGGCGCACGGCGTCGGCGATGGCGCTGATGGCCTCGTCTTGACCGACGACGCGGCTGTGAAGTTCAGATTCGAGATGGAGCAGCTTCTCTTTCTCGCTCTGAACCATCTTGTTGACAGGGATGCCGGTCCAGCGCGAGACGACGTCGGCGATGTCTTCGGCGTCGACCTCCTCTTTGATGAGGGCGCGGTCGCCCTGCATCATCTTGAGCTGCTGCTGTATCGAGGTGTTCTCCTGCTCTTTCTGCTGGATGCGTGAATATCTGATTTCGGCAACCTTGGCGTAATCGCCCTCGCGTTCGGCGCGTTCGGCGTCGAAATTGAGCTGCTCGATGTCGATTTTGTTCTGCTGGATGCGGTTGATGAGTTCTTTCTCAGCCTTCCACTTTGCAGAGTATTCTTTTTCTTCTTCTTTGAGCGAAGCGATGTCTTTTTCGATTTCCTTGACTTTCTCCTTGTCGCCCTCGCGCTTGATAGCCTCGCGCTCGATTTCTTTCTGGGCTATGTGACGGGTTATGTCGTCGAGAGCCTGAGGCACAGAGTCAATCTCGAGTTTGAGTTTCGAGGCGGCCTCGTCGATCAGATCGATGGCCTTGTCGGGCAGGAAACGGTCGGTGATATAGCGCTCGGAGAGCTGGACGGCGGCGATAATCGCCTCGTCGCGGATTCTTACTTTGTGGTGGTTCTCGTAGCGCTCCTTGAGACCGCGGAGGATGGCGATGGCACTTGTCTCGTCGGGCTCGTTGACCATGACCTTCTGGAAACGGCGTTCGAGAGCCTTGTCTTTCTCGAAATATTTCTGATATTCGTCGAGCGTCGTCGCGCCGATGCTGCGGAGTTCGCCGCGGGCGAGCGCCGGTTTGAGAATGTTGGCGGCGTCCATGGCGCCTTCGCCTTTGCCGGCACCGACGAGAGTGTGGATTTCGTCGATGAAGAGTATGATTTCGCCGTCGGCCGATGTCACTTCGTTGACGATGGCTTTGAGTCGTTCCTCAAACTCGCCTTTGTATTTCGCGCCGGCGACGAGGGCACCCATGTCGAGCGAATAGATCTGTTTTGTACGCAGATTCTCGGGCACGTCGCCGCGGACGATGCGATGGGCGAGGCCTTCGGCGATGGCAGTCTTGCCGGTGCCGGGTTCACCGATCAGCATCGGGTTGTTTTTGGTGCGTCGGCTCAGAATCTGGAGTACACGGCGGATTTCCTCGTCACGGCCGATGACGGGGTCGAGTTTGCCTGAACGGGCGCGTTCGTTGAGGTTGATGGCATATTTCGACAGCGCGTTGTAGGTCTCTTCAGCGCTTTGGTCGGTGGCTTTCTTGCCCTTGCGGAGCTCTTCGATGGCGGCTTTCAGCTCTTTCTCGCTCAGACCGGCGTTCTTGAGTATGGTCGAGGCCGGTGAGTTGATTTCAAAGATAGCCATGAGCAGAGCCTCAAGCGTGACATATTCGTCACCCATCTTTTTTGAGATGTCGAGAGCTTTCTGCAGCACGTCGTTCGAGCTTCGGCTGAGATATGGCTCGCCGCCCGAGACTTTTGGCAGAGAGTCAATCTCACGGTCGATCTGTGCGCTCACGGCCTGCAGATTGGCGCCGATTTTCTGGAAAATGAATTTTACCAGAGACTCGCCTTCGTCGACGACACCTTTCAGCAGGTGGACAGGCTCGATAGCCTGCGATCCGGCGCCGCGGGTCAGTTCGACGGCCTTTTGGATGGCTTCCTGCGATTTGATGGTGAAATTGTTGAAATTCATAATATTAAGTGATAGTTGAAATATTCGTTACAGATATAATCCTTTGTTTATTTAAATTAACAAAACAAATGTCTCTTTGGTTTATGATCATGCAAAAGGCGTGCCGGAAAAGCAGAACGCTCCGCAAAGGGGAGCGTTCTGCTATCATATATGTTGAAATATGTATATTTATCGTGCCAGAGCCGAGGCGAGTTCACGCAGTCTGTCGATGTCGCATTGGTGGAGACGGCTGCGGATGGTGACTGTCGGTTCGACGACGGTCATGTCTTTCATATGGCCGAGGCTGTCGGCCATGAGTCGTGCGGCAACCGGTGCCCACGAACCGTTTTCGACCAGGCCCACAGTGCGGCCGCATAGTTTTTTACACTCGAGGTGGTAGAGAAAATCATGCATCGCCGGGAACAGGGAGCCGTCGTATGTCACACTGCATAAAGCCATATGGCTGAGGCGGAACGCCTCGGCCACGGCATATGATACGTCGTGACGGCATAAGTCAAGCAACACGATTTCGCCGGCGCCTTCACTGTCAAGCATCGATGCAAGACGTCGCGCTGCCTCGGCTGTGCCGCCGTAGACTGAGGCGTAGGCTACCAGCACTCCGCGACATTCGGGTTCATAGCGGCTCCAGTGGTCGTATAACGTCCAGTAATGTGCGAGATTGTCGGTCAGTACCGGGCCGTGGAGCGGGGCGATGATGCCGAACTTGCGACCGGTGAGTTTTTTCATTATCCCTTGTACTGATGCTCCGAAACGGCCGACGATGTTTGTATAGTAACGTCGAGCCTCGTTGTCCCACGCTTCTGTTGCCCCCGCTGTGGCAAACGAGCCGAAAGCATCGGCTGAAAACAGCACTTCGTCTGTCTCGTCGAGGGTCATCATCACCTCGGGCCAGTGGACCATCGGCGCTGAGAGAAAGCGCAGTGTCGTGTGGCCTAATGTCAGAGTGTCGTTGTCGCCGACAAGTCTGACGCGGCATTTCAGGTCTATGTCTTCAAAGAAATTGGCGAGCATATCTGCGGCTTTTGCCGTGCAGACGACCGTGGTCGCGGGATAACGCTCGATGAAGGCCCTTATGCTGCCTGAATGGTCGGGTTCGACGTGCTGCACAATGAGATAACGCGGTGTGCGTCCGGCATTGCCGAGGCCGTCCTCGAGTGCGGCGAGCCAGTCGCTGCAACGCCGTGCGTCAACCGAGTCGACGACAGCCGTCTCATTGTCTTCTATGAGATATGAATTGTAAGAAATGCCGTGAATTACAGGATATTGTCCTTCAAATAAATCAAGGTTGTCGTCCTGCGCGCCGATGTATTTTATGTTTGATGTAATTGTATGCATGACATAGTTTTTTGCAAAATTACTCTAAATTTGCAATACGGACAAATCGGCGTGATGTTAGTGTCTCTCCTGACGCAGATTGTATTAATTTTTCTTTCATACACCGTGAGTTATTACTTTTTTCATTAAATTTGTAAATTAATTATACATGATTATGAAAAAGATAATATATTCATTGGTGGCGGCAGTGGCTCTTTTGTGTTCGCTGACGTCTCATGCCCAGCAGTCTGAGAGGCTTTTCCCTTATCCCGAAGCGCCCGAAAATATAACCAACTTCTACGAGCGCTGCACCTATCTGGTCGACAAATTTTGGGAAAGATGCAACTTCAAGTCGGCCTTTTCGAGCAAAAGCAAACTCAACGAGGCCTTCGGCGACTGGGTATCGTTTATGCCCTATGCATCTGCCGACACTGTCCATCTGGCAGTCGACCGTCTGCTTGAGACTGTCAAAAAGTCAGGTCCGCAGACACTCGAAGTCGCCCGTATGGCAGAACGCTGGCTCTACTCCGACTCGGCCGATTTCGTGTCTGAGGAGGTATATCTCCCGTTTGCCAAAGCTGCCGCCGGTCATAAAAAAATAGCCTCGGACGACCGCTCGCATTTTGCCCGTCAGGTCAACATTATCGCCAACAGCGCGGTAGGCGCCACTTTTCCTGACATTGAGCTGACCGGCGCCGACGGCACAAAACGCCATGCGCTCACTGATTCGACCAAATATACACTCGTGCTTGTGGCGTCGCGTGATTGCTCTGACTGTTCGCTTGCCCGTGTGCGCCTGTCGGCCGATCCGGCGCTCAACTCGCTGGTTGACGCCAAGCTTCTCAAAATAGTGTATATAGTCGACGGTGATGCCGGTGACACGGATAAATCCGATGTCTCTTCATGCCCGGCAAACTGGGTCGCCGGTGTGGCTGACAGTCTCGGCGACACCCTTGAGATGCGCGGCAATCCTATGATATATTATCTTGATAAAGACAATAAGATAATGGTCAAGAATATACCGGTCGACAACGTGCTTAATGCGTTCAGTGCGCTCTATAAATTAAATAATTGACGAATACAATATGAAGATAGCGGTTCTGATTTCAGGCGGAGTCGACAGCGCGGTCGCGGTCTACCGCCTGCTTGAAATGGGCCATGACCTGCATCTCTTTTATATACGCATCGGACTCGACACCGACGAAGGCGATTGTTCGGCAGACGAAGACATCCAGGTATGTCAGCTCATCGCGCGGCGTTTCAATCTGCCCTTCGATGTCGTCTCGCTCCATCAGGAATATTGGGATAATGTCATGGAATACGCCTTGCAGACCGTCAGACAGGGTCTGACGCCTAACCCCGATATAATGTGCAACAAGATAATCAAATTCGGTTATTTCGAGCAGCGATGGGGCAGGGAGTTCGACAAGACGGCCACAGGCCATTATGCCTCGACAAAAGAATTCGACGGCAAGGTGTGGCTCGCCACCGCGGTCGACCCGGTCAAAGACCAGACCGATTTCCTCGCGCGCATAAGCTATGATCAGCTGAGTCATCTGATGTTCCCTCTGGGCGATATTCCCAAATCGCGTGTGCGCGAGATTGCTGTCGAGGCTAAAATGCCGAATGCCTACCGCAAAGACAGCCAGGGCATCTGTTTCCTCGGCAAAATCAACTATAATGACTTCATACGCCGTCACCTCGGTGAGAAACCCGGTGCCATCGTCGAGCTTGAGACAGGCCGCAAGATCGGAACACACAAAGGCTTCTGGTTTCATACCATCGGTCAGCGCAAGGGGCTCGGACTCAGTGGCGGCCCGTGGTATGTCGTCAAGAAAAACGTCCACGATAATGTCATTTATGTCTCGAATGGCTATGACACCGAGCAGCAGTACGGCAACGAACTTCATCTCGACGAGATGCACTTTATCACGGCCGACCCCTGGGGCAAGGACTGTGACGATGTCGAGATTACATTCAAGAACCGTCACATGCCCGAATTCATCGGTGGCCGTCTGACGCGCATGTCTGACTCGGGCTATAAGATTGTCTCCGACCGAAAGGTACAGGGCATCGCTCCCGGACAGTTTGCAGTGATATATGATAAGGATTCATCGGTTTGTTATGGCTCGGGCATCATCACCGGCCGCAATATTGCAAAATAATTATGGATGACAGAGTCAGATTGAGAATACTCGGCATCTCCTATAGCCAGCTGCAGAGCGGTGCCTATGCCCTGCTTCTTGCCGAAGAAAACGGTCCGCATAAGATACCGGTTGTCATCGGAGCCTCCGAAGCCCAGTCGATAGCCATCAGAATCGAGGGCATTGTGCCGCCGCGTCCGCTTACCCACGATCTTTTCGTCAGCTTTGCCCAGGCCTTCGGCGTCAAGCTCCGCGAAGTCTTTATCTATAAGTTTGAGGACGGCATCTTTTATTCCGAACTCACCTTCAGTGACGGCGAGCGCACGGTCGTCCTCGACGCCCGCACGTCTGACGCAATCGCTATCGCCATACGCGCCCATGTGCCTATCGTGACCACCGCGGCCATCGTGCGCGAGACAGGTTTCATTCTCGACGACGAACCCGATGACGACGGCTCAGCCTCGTCGGCCAACACCAACGAAGACATGCGGCAGGCTGCCTATTTTGCCGAACCCAAGCTTGAGAATTATGCCGTCGAAGAGCTCGAGCGCACCCTCGAGCAGCTTATCGAAGACGAAAACTACGAGGAAGCCGCCCGTGTCAGCGAGATTCTCAAAAAGAAGAAAGAGCGCCGCGACAATCCCGATGACTCCGGCGACTCCGCAACCCGATTATAAGAATACTTTTACTACTTTTGCAAATAAAACTTACCTGAACTAATATGAAAGCTATCAAAAGCCGCCTCGCGGCAATGAATTTTCTCGAATTTGCCGTCTGGGGCGCTTATCTGACATCTCTCGGCAGTTTTCTTTCCCGTCAGAATCTACAGGAATCAATCGGCTGGTTCTATTCGATACAGGGCATCGTGTCGATATTCATGCCTGCCATCATCGGCATCATAGCCGACCGTTGGGTTCCCGCTCAGAAAATGTTGAGTTTCTGTCATGTCATGGCCGGCGCTTTTATGATTCTTGCCGGCTGGTATGCGATGAACAATGACGGAAGCATCGAATTCGGGCCGCTGTTCACCCTCTATGCTGTCTCGGTAGCTTTCTTCATGCCGACTATAGGTCTGACAAACTCTGTGGCCTATACGGCTTTGGGCAAGGCCGGCCTTGACACGGTCGAGCACTTTCCCCCCATTCGTACACTCGGTACAATCGGTTTTATCTGCGCGATGCTTTTTGTCAACTTCACAGGCTATCAGAACACATATCAGCAGCTCTTCACCTCAGGCATTCTCAGCTTTGTCCTCGCGCTCTATGCCCTGACGATGCCCTCGTGCCCCGTCTCGAAAGGTAAGAAAAGCGCTTCGGTCACCGATGCTCTCGGTCTGCGTGCGTTCACTCTGTTTAAAAACAAACAGATGGCGATATTCTTCATCTTCTCCATGTTGCTTGGCGTCTCGCTTCAGATTACCAACGGCTTTGCGAATCCCTTCATCCAGAGCTTCGGCCAGGTACCAGGTTTTGCCGACCTCTGGGGCGTGAAAAACGCCAATGCGCTTATCTCTCTCTCGCAGGCGAGTGAGGCGCTGTGTATTCTGCTCATTCCTTTCTTCCTCAAACGCTACGGCATCAAGACTGTCATGCTTATGGCCATGCTGGCATGGGTCTTCCGCTTCGGCTTCTTCGGTATCGGCAATCCCGGCAGCGGTGTGTGGCTCTTTGTCCTGTCGATGATTGTCTACGGCATCGCCTTCGACTTCTTCAATGTCTCGGGCTCGCTCTATGTCGACCTCAAGACCGACATGTCGCTCAGGTCGTCTGCCCAGGGCCTGTTCATGCTTATGACCAACGGCATCGGTGCCACTATCGGTACACTTGGCGCCCAGCAGGTCATCAATCACTATGTCTACAGTCAGCCGGCAGGCGAACCGCAGCTCGCAGGCTGGAGCACTTCGTGGCTGATTTTTGCCGGATATGCCGCAGTAGTCGCCATCATGTTCTTCATCTGCTTCAAAGATGTAAAAGATAATAAAAATACAGCCGTGAAGGCCGAGACCTCGCTTGAGGCTTCTGACCCTGCCGGTTTTGATTCTGCCAAGTGATACGGTTCTATGCTCCTGACATATTGACAGCCGCGACGCTTCCCGAGAGCGATTCGCAGCATGCCGTGAGAGTTCTGCGCATGCAGGCCGGCGACATGCTCGAGGTCGTCGACGGTCGCGGCAATCTCTACCGCTGCCGCCTCGCCGTGGCTCACGCCAAACGTGCCGGTGTCGAGATTGTCGAGACTGTCGCGCTGCCTAAGGTATGGCCCAACCGCATCACTGTGGCTGTCGCCCCGACAAAGCACAACGACCGCATGGAGTGGCTTGTCGAGAAGCTTGTCGAGATCGGTGTCGACCGCATCGTACCCCTGCGCTGCGACCGTTCGGAGCGCAAGGAAATCAAGACAGACCGCCTCGAAAAAATCGCCGTCTCGGCCATGAAGCAGTCGCTGAAAGCCGTTTTGCCGCAAATCGACGAAATGACGCCGATAAAGGATTTTATTGCGTCGGTCGACGACCCGCAGCGTTTTGTCGCCTATTGCGACGACCGCGTAGAGCGTCGTCTGCTGGCAAAAAATTATCGTCCGGGCAGCGACGTGACTCTGCTTGTCGGGCCCGAAGGAGACTTTTCTCCGCAGGAAGTCGACCTTGCGCTCGGCTCGGGCTTTGTCGCCGTCACCCTCGGTGACAACCGCCTCCGCACCGAGACCGCCGCGCTCGTCGCCTGCGACACCTGTCATATAATAAACCAATTGAATTCGTAAATTATGGATATGCTCGAATATCTCAGATCGTCAGATAACAACAATTTCTTTCTCCTTGCCGGGCCTTGTGTCATCGAGGGTGAGCAGATGGCCTATGACATCGCCGCCCACATTGCTCCGATATGCCGCGAACTCGGCATACCCTATGTCTTCAAAGGCAGCTACCGCAAGGCCAACCGCTCGCGTCTCGACTCGTTCACAGGCATTGGTGACATCGAGGCTCTTGAAATATTGAAAAAAACAGGTGAGAAAACCGGTGTTCCTGTCGTGACGGATATCCACGAGGCTCATGAAGCCGCCATCGCCGCCGAATATGTCGATATGCTTCAGATTCCCGCTTTTCTTTGCCGTCAGACCGACTTGCTTGTGGCCGCCGGCAAGACAGGCAAGTTTGTCAACATCAAGAAAGGCCAGTTCCTGTCGCCCGAGTCTATGCGCTTCGCCGTCGATAAGGTGCGTGAGACCGGCAATATGCAGGTCGGCGTGACCGACCGCGGCACGATGTTCGGCTACGGTGATCTCATCGTAGACTTCCGCGGCATCCCCGTGATGCGTCGTCAGGGTGTGCCTGTGATTGTCGACGTCACACACTCGCTTCAGCAGCCTAACACTGCCGGCGGTGTCACCGGTGGTCGTCCCGATATGATCGAGACCATAGCCCGGGCTGCCATTGCCGTGGGCGCCGACGGCATTTTCATCGAGACCCATCCCGACCCCTCGAAGGCCAAAAGCGACGGCGCCAACATGCTGCGCCTCGACCTGCTCGAAGGTCTGCTGCGCCGCCTGACACAACTCAGAATGACTGTAAACTCTATTTCAGAATAATATGAAAATAATCAAACCGATTGTCTTTTTCATCGCATTGATGTCCATGCTGCCCGCCGAGGCTCAGTCGGGCATAGATAACCCCATCACCAAGGCTGTCCTGCAGGTCTATGAGCAGCAGCTGCGCGAGAACCCCGACGACTATATCACCCGTCTGCGCCGCGCATATGAATATTATCAGCATGACGAATATCTTCGTGCGCTCGACGATGTTAACCGGGCCATAAAGGCGACCCCGGCGAGCGAAAGCGATGTCTTGCTTCAGGAGTATATGCTCCGTGCCGGCATCTATAACCAGACGCGCAAGAAAGAGCAGGCTTTGGCCGACCTCAATGCCGCCTATGATATCGACCCGACCTCGATGCAGGTAATCAACGAGCGTGCCAACACCGAGTTTGACCTCGGCATGTATGGCGACGCCAAGGCCGACTATCAGCGTCTCCGCCGCCTGAACAGCCGCAATTCGCAGGCCCTTCTCGGTCTGGCGCGTGTTGCTATCAAAGAAAACAATTTGGGTCTTGCCAACGAATATCTCGAAGAAGCCGTCAATCTCGATCCCAATAACGCCGAGATATATGTGCGCCGCGCGTCGGTGAGAAAACAGATGGGTGACCACAACAATGCCGTCGACGACCTGCTCCTCGCAATCAGCAGCGACAGCAAGAACAACAAGGCGATAGAGGCTCTTGTCGAATATGGCAACACCAACTATGTCGCCACGATGAACGGTCTGACAAACGCTATCCGCCAGGCTCCCAATGTCGGCATGTTCCGCTATTTGCGCGCCGTCATTGCCCAGGCCCATTATCATTATGGTGCCGCCATCGATGATTTCAACTATATCATTGACAACAATCTTTATAAATATCACGGCCTTCACGCCTCGATTGCCGAATGTCAGTATGCGCTCGGCCGCTTCGACGAAGCTCTTTCGAGCATTGACTACGCTCTCGGCATGATCAAGGATGACGCCCGCTATTTCTGCCTCAAGGCCAAGATACTCCGTGCGCTCAAACGTGACGACGAAGCCGTCAACGCCGCCGCACAGTCTCTTGCCGTCGACCGCAATTATGCCGACGGTCTTGTCGAGATGGGCCTCTGCTATATGGCTAAAGAAAATTACAAGGAGGCTGCCTCGCTCTTCGGCGAAGCTGTCATGACAGATGCCGAGAATCCCTATTATTATATGGTAAGGGCATGGCTTCTTAACGACTATATGAATCAGCCTGCCGCAGCCCGTACCTTTTACGAACAGGTTGTCGACATGGATCATTTCTATATCGATAACGTAAGGTCGCTCAAAGGTTTTGCCCAGCTCTACATCGACCGTGTCACCCAGGCCGAGGCGTGGATGAACAATATCCTCACGACAGTCGAGGATTACGACGGTTTCATAAACTACTATGGTGCGTGCTTCTATGCCATGACGGGCGATAACGACCGTGCCCTCGTCTGCGCCGAGAAGTCTCTCAAAGCCGGTTATGCAAACTATTATAACTGGATGTATAACACCGATGCCCGCATCAACGTGGCGCCCCTCCGCGACGATCTCAGATTCCTCAATCTGCTCAACCGCTATGATATGATCTTCAAAAACAATTGACAGTATTAGACAAGATGACAGAAAACGGTTTTTTCAGAGTGGCGGCGGCGGTCCCTGCAGTGCAGCCTGCCGATTGTGAGACAAACGTCGCCTCGATAATCGCTCTCCTCGACGATCTCAGAAAAGTCTCGCCCTCGCTCGTTGTGTTTCCTGAAATGTCGGTCACAGGCTATACCTGCGGCGACCTTTTCCATAACCGCACGTTGCTCGACGGCGCTGCCCGCGCGATAGAGCGTCTTGACAGTTACAGCCGCGTCTGCGACATGGCTTTTGTCGTCGGCGCCCCGGTCGAACACTGCGGCGCGCTCTACAACTGCGCGCTCGTTTTCTGTCATGGTCTTATAGCTGTTGTCCCGAAGACTTACGTTCCAAACTACAACGAATTTTACGAAAAACGCTGGTGGGCGTCGGCTCCTGAGGCTGACACTTCGGTCTCGTTCTGCGGCCGTCAGATTCCTTTCGGCACACATCTGCTTGTCGACTGCCTCGGCGTCAGGGTGGGCGTGGAGATATGCGAGGATCTGTGGACGCCTATACCTCCGGGCACATACGCCGCCATGGCCGGAGCCGAGGTCATCGTCAACATCTCGGCCAGTGACGACCTTATCGGCAAATACGACTATCTGACTTCTCTGATAAAACAGCAGTCAGCGCGCACAATCGGCGCTTACGTCTATGCCTCGGCCGGCTATGGCGAATCATCGACAGACCTTGTCTTCGACGGCAAAGCCATCGTCGCCGAGAACGGTTCGCTCCTCGTCAGCAACCGGCGCTGGCAGCTGAAGCCCCGGTATGTGGTGGCCGACATCGACATCAAGGCCATACGCCGCGACCGTCTCCATACCACTTCGTTCACCGACTGCGCCCGCCGCAGCGGTCTCGCTCAATACGACGTATTGAAAACCCGTCTGTCGCCGCGTCGTGATGACGGCACTCTCTATCGCCGTGTCAATCCGTTGCCTTTTGTCCCGTCTGACACTGACGGTCTCGACGAGCGCTGCGACGAAATCATAAACATCCAGGCCACGGCGCTCTGCCGCCGCCTCGATTTCACTCATTGCCGTTCGCTGACTGTCGGCATTTCGGGCGGACTCGATTCGACTTTGGCCCTGTTGGTTGCTGTCCGTGCTTTCGACCGCCTCGGTCTCGACCGCAAGGGTATCATCGGCGTCACCATGCCGGGATTCGGCACGACCGACCGCACTCATGACAATGCTGTCGCGCTTATGGAGAGCCTTGGTGTCACTATGCGCGAGATTTCGATTGTCGCCGCAGTCAATCAGCACTTCACAGACATCGGTCATGACCCGGCCAATCACGATGTCACTTACGAGAACTCACAGGCCCGCGAACGCACACAGCTGCTGATGGATATAGCCAATCAGACCGGCGGCATGGTTCTCGGCACCGGAGATCTCTCTGAGCTCGCCCTCGGCTGGGCCACTTACAACGGCGACCACATGTCGATGTATGGCGTCAACGCCGGCGTCCCGAAGACTCTCGTAAGACACCTCACGGCCTATTTCGCCAAGACATCTGACGACAGCCGCGTGCGTGATATTCTTCTCGACATCGTCGACACACCCATCAGTCCCGAGCTTATTCCGGCTGCCGCCGACGGCACGATAAAGCAGAAAACCGAGGATCTCGTTGGCCCCTACGAGTTGCACGACTTCTTCCTCTATTATATGCTTCGCTATGGCTTCACGCCGCGCCGTGTCTTCTTCCTCGCGCGTAAGGCCTTCGCCGGTAAGTATGCCGACGATGTCATAAAACATTGGATGAAAACTTTCTATCGCCGCTTCTTCAATCAGCAGTTCAAGCGTTCGTGTCTTCCCGATGGTCCGAAGGTAGGCAGTGTCTGCCTCTCGCCGCGTGGCGACTGGCGCATGCCCTCCGACGCCTCCTCGCGCCTTTGGCTCGAAGAGTGCGACAGGCTTTAGAATGAGAACATCGCAAGTGCGCCGATGCGTTGCCCCCATTCATGGCGTCCGTCGAAATTCTGACGTTTGCCGAGGTCTATTTCAGCACCTACCTGCATTCGCGGCGTAAGATTCCAGAACACGTTGGCGGCGAAAAACAGACCGTATTTATATTCGTTGCCGTCAATGCCATTCTTCGGCAGATAGCGTGTTTGGCTCGCAGTCACCGTAGTGAACAGATTTGGCTTGAAATTATATTGGAGGCCGATATTCCAGCCGTACGACGCCGGAGCATACATGCGTCCGGGTCTTTCAGGGTCGCCCGCGAGGTCATAGTTGCCGACCTGCAGGTCGCCACCGGTGCTTCCATAGCCTTTCCCGTAGCTGACTGAGGCATAAGTGGTCAGCGGCGCCCATGGACGTGCGACCGAACTCAGCATGACGCCCCAGCCGACGATATTGTGGTTGCGTGCGGCCTTGAGATCCCGGTATGACAGTGTGCGTGCTATGCCCGAGAGTCTGACATGTTCGCCGCGGCGCCATTCATATTGCGCGAGTGCGGCGAAGTCAGGCATCCATGAGTCTGCCTTGGTGGTCATGATGTTGTCGACATCGACCTGTGTCGACGGTGTCTCTACCGAGATGCCGATACTGTAGCGCTCTCTGAACGTCGGCATCCATCTGACAAGCACTGCCGTAGGGCCTATCTTGTTGTTTGGTCCGTTGGCGTCTACGGTAGGCGGAACGGCTGCGGGGTCGCTGAACGTCGAGCTCGCGTAACCGATGGTGAAATCGTTGACCATAGCATAGGCTTTCTTGATACGGAAATCCCGTGTCTCATAGCCGTTGAAGTTGGCTTCGATATATAGCTGATAGTAGCCCAGTGTTTTGTTTCGTCCGATGACGCGGAAGAACAGGCAGGTGCCGGCCGGCGACGTGTCGAAACGACGCATTTTTGCCGGATTTCGGTCTATCGGTATCAGATAAGGCGAGAACACGCTTGTCGGCTGAGCTCCTCCCCAGTCATACCATCCGCGCATCCTGACACAGCCGCCTATGCCCATTGCCAGACTGGCATCCTTGCTCATAAAAAGAAAGTAGGGCGCGTCGGGGTCTTGAAAATGTCTGAACTGGTCGAAATAGAACATCTCTATGGTCTCTTTGATCGAGTCGCTGCTTGCTTTGGGACTTTCGTTCCCGTCGAGCCAGACGACGCGGTGTGAGGCTATGACCGAGTCACGCTGCATATCGACGGGACTCTTCGTGGCGGCTGAAGATGCGATGCTGGCACCCAAAAAGGCGACCGAAGCAATGACAATTTTTCTAAGCATGATTCAAAGCATAATATGATTATGAAATAAAAACGCCTCCGGACATCAAATTGTTCCAGAGTCAAATCGCGTCCCAACCGCACATATCCCGTGTGAAATTTTTGTTTCAGCTCCGAGCTTTAGCGAGGTCAGCCTAACCTCATTAGCCAAAGCTATTAATGTGCCGGCCTCGCTCTCCTCCTCGAGGCCGCGTTTGCGCTAAATTTGTCCTTGTGTCGGCGGCTCGCCGTCTAAAGGCAATCGCAGATTGCCGATTTACTCGTAGCCCTGACCGCCGCAGGCGCTCAGGGTAGTAGAGCCGTTATAGACATCTGGCGCCCGCAGGCCGCCGATTGAGGCAACGAAGATGGCAGGCACGAGCGCCCAGTTATTTTATCGTAATCGTGGAGCGACGAGATCGTGGTTAACAAGAATTGTAGGACTGTGCCATGGCTTAGTCCTACCACCATTGCGGTAACAGCCTATTCGACTAATTAGCCTAATTTGACCAACGTCATCCTCGAAGCCTATAAGAGGCGAGATTGTGACATAACCCGGCTGCAAAGCGTGCCGGAGGCACGTTATTG
>CABUPJ010000010.1 GCA_902493335.1 uncultured Porphyromonadaceae bacterium | reverse complement strand
TTAATACGCAGACGTCCTGCAGGACGTCATGGACGGGGATAGATTGAGTCTGTCGCCGGGATGCCCACCGCCCGATGCCACTACGGCTGAAGCCGTAGTTCCATATCGCCTGCTGTGCATCCGCCCATGTATGGTTTGTTTACGCGGCTATGCCATGGCGTGTCCCTGAATTACGTAGCTGCGCGCGTCGTAGTTCGATACGCCCGGAAATGAAAAACCTCCCAGACTTCGCAGTATAGGAGGTTTTGAGGTTCCTAGCAGAATCGAACTGCTGTAAACGGTTTTGCAGACCGGTGCCTAACCACTCGGCCAAGGAACCATGAGTGATTGTGAGTGCAAAGGTAGAGATTATTTTGTAATCTGCAAAATGTTTTGGCTGATTTTTGACGTGATGGTAAAAGAAAAGCTCCGGAGCGGATGTCTTCCGGAGCTTTTGCGGTGAGAGCCGCGAGTGGGACTCGAACCCACGACCTTTTCGTTACGAATGAAATGCTCTACCAACTGAGCTATTGCGGCCTGATTTGCGTTGCAAAGTTACTAAATATTTAGCTTCTGTGTGCTATAAGTGAAGTAAATTTTTGCTTTATCAGTTAAAAATTTGACTGCGACGGGTCCGGCGACGTAGGGAGTGATGCCTGTGACGGTCGGAGTGGGGTTGTAGTAGCTGTTTGACTGCTCTGTTGTCACGTTGATGGCGCATAGGGTGAAGGCGGTGTCTTCGTCGGAGATTTCTTCGGCCTCGATGAGATCGAGGATATACTGGCGCATGTTTGAGAAGACATAGCGTTTGCCGGTCGAGTCATAGGTGGCGTAGAATGAAGTCTTGTTGTCGGGGAGCTTGCTCTGGGCGAAGAATTCGTCTTTCTCGGATGTCTTGACCATGAGGAGGTATGGCGGGGGCACGAGACCTTCGTGGCCTTCGAGTTCTTCGACGGGGAGGGTGAACGAGAGGGTGTTGATGACTGAGAGGTCGCCTTTGCCGGTATGGTATGCGGTGACAATCTCGCGACCGGGGAAGTCGATCTCGACGTTGTAGCCTGCGGGGGCGACGACGAGGTCTTCGCCGGCGGCGATGCGACGGCTGATGGCGGGAGCGATGTTGTAGTCGATGATGTTGTTGGTGATGATTTCGGGTGTGACGGCAAAGTAGTAGCCTGTCATGTCGACGACGGTGTCGCGCCCGGCGTCGTTGACGGTCTTCTTATGGTAGTACATGTTTATTGTGGTCTGGCTGACGCGTGTCAGACGGCCACTGCCGAAGGAGTTGCGTATGTAAAGGCCTTTGAAGACTTTGTCGGTGAAGGCTGTGGGTGTGGCGAAGAGCTGCTGGTCGGCCATATAGGCGCTGAACATCTCTTTGCCGAGCGATACGGGCAGGTCGATGGCCACGGTCTTGTCGCCTTTGTAGATTGCGGCGATGGAGTCGGGCATGCCGAGAGTCGAAAGGTTGAAGATGGTGCTACCGATGGGCTGCGAGGCGTCGTAGTAGCCTTTGGGGTCGAAGTCGCTGTAGATTGGCGAGGGCAGGAGTTTGTCGAGGCGGTAGACCTCGAGGCCCATGGGAGCGATCGAGTCGCCGATGAAGTCGCCGGCGGCGATGTTGAGTATCAGTTTGAGCGAGTCGATGTCGTTGACGGTGACGCCGGTGGTGTCGAGTGTCGACGCGGGCATAAACTGGGTGACGACGTCGCTCGAGAGGTGGCCGTAGCCTTCTACGTCGATGCGGCCGAAGAGCTGGCTGAGGGTGCGTGCGGGCACTGAGCGGTCGGCGACGCTGCGGGCGCTGACGGTAAAGGATGAGTCGATGGTGACGGCGATTTTGTCTTCGACGAGAGATTCGCCGACGGTCGAGTTTTCGTCACAGGCGACAAAAGCTGAGCCGACGATGAGGAGTGACAGGAGAGGTATGGGGAGTTGTCTGAGGTTCATGACCTGATGGTATGTTAGGAGCCGGGATTATTTGATGAGTTCTTTGTAGAAGTTGTCGTAGGCGTCGGCATAGTCTTTGTCGCCGGGGTAGGGGAGGAAGGGTTTTCCCGAGGCCTTGGCGTATTCGATGAGCGCGGGGTCGACGTCGGCGGTGCTCTGGGCTATGGCGTCGGCATAGTCGATGGCGAGGCGATTGATTTTTGCGAAATCGACGTCGCCGCCGAGCAGTGATGCTATGTCGTCGTCGGTGAAGCCTTCCATGCGCAGTTTTTCGGCAAAACGGCTGTCGAGCGTGCCTTCAAAGCCGCCGCCGTAGAGGCTGTAGACTATCTTGGAGCCGGCGAAAGTCGGGTCGTCGGCGTAGTTGCGCTTGATAAACATGGGCGCGAGTGCCGATATCCAGCCCGAGCAGTGAATGACGGCGGGTTCCCAGCGGAGTTTCTTGACGGTCTCGATGACACCGCGTGTGAAGAAGATGCAGCGCTCGTCGTTGTCGTCGGGCATGATGTCGGTCTCGAGGCCTTCGCCGGTGTGGCGCAGGAAGTAGTCGTCGTTGTCGATAAAGTAGACCTGCATGCGAGATGGCTGGAGGGTGGCGACCTTGATAATCAGGGGGTGATCGGTGTCGTCGATGGCTATATTGAGGCCGGAGAGGCGTATGACTTCGTGGAGCTGGTTACGGCGCTCGTTGATGCATCCGTAGCGGGGCATGAATGTTCTGACTTCATAGCCGCGTTCCTGAATGCCCTGCGGTATCATGCGTCCGAGCGTCGACATGACGTCCGGTGCAAGATAGGGGGTTATCTTCTGGGAGATATACAGCACTTTGCTTGAATTCATTCTTTGAGTAACTCTTAAGTTTTTAATGCACAAAGATACGAAAAAAATGTCAAACAGCACGGAAAATGGCGTCAGATAAGATTTTTTAGGTTTTTAATATCTTTGTTATGACGCCGTCGGAGGCGTTTGGGGCTACAAAATTTCGTTTTCTTTCAAACATGTAGTAACTTTGCTTGATAATTTTGAATTGTCGGACGCGTCAGGCATGTCAGACAAGTCCGACCCCCTAAATATTAAGATATGAAAAGATTTATTACGGCATTTTTCGCGATTATGATACTGTCGGCAGTAGCGGCGGCTCAGACGCCGGCGGTGCGGTGGCGCACGACTGTGAAGATGACCTCACCGACCGAAGGCACTGTCACTGTCAGAGCGCTCATTGGCCAGGGTTGGCATCTCTATGGCTTCGAGCTGCCCGACGGCGCCCCGAAGCCGACGGTATTCGACTTCTCGAAGAGCAAGGGAGTCGAGTTTACGGGCGACGTGAAGCCGTCGGTGAAGCCTGTTTCGGCTGTCGACCCGCTGTTCAGAAAGACGCTCGAGTGGTGGGACGCCAACGTCGCGTTCAGCCGCAGTTTCAAGGTGACAGACCGCGCGGCGGCGCATATCGGCCTGTCGATAAGATATATGGCCTGCGACGGCAATCAGTGTATGCCTCCGAAGACCGAGAATATAAGTGTGGCAGTGCCTGAATTTAAGAAATAAACATCACGAAATCATGAATATAAAAGGAATACTCAGAAGCCTCGCGGCAGTGGCTGTGATCATGACTGCCGGCGCCGCTCAGGCAGCTCCGCCGAGCAATGTCAGCTGGAGTGTCACCGTCGACTCGCTCTCGCCGCGCGAGGGCCGCATAGTCTGGACGGCCGACATCAACGACGGCTGGCATATCTACGGCGACGAGATGCCGTCGTTGCCCGACACACCGATGCCAAATCCGACGACGATAGAGATTGACCCTGTCGACGGGCTGACGTTCACCGGCCCGCTGACGCCCTCGCGTCCGGCGTCGAAGCATTATGACGACGTGCTCAAGCTCAACTTGCCGTGGTGGGACGGAACGGTCACGTTTACCCGCGGTTTCAAACTTGACGATGGCACTGACGCCGTGTCGATAGGCGGCACGGTGAGATATATGGCCTGCAACAACAACGCATGCACCCCTCCGGCAAAATACCGCTTCGATGTCAGCTTCGGCGGCGTTGTCGCCAAGCCTGTCGATGTCAAACCCGACGACAAGGCCGTGACCGTCGTCAGCGCTCCCGTGGGCGATTCGGGCGAGGCCGCCGCGTGGTGGGCTCCGGTAGATATGAACGCCGACGAATCGACAGCCGACACACCCTGGTGGTCGATACTGCTCTTCGGCTTCGCCGGCGGTCTGCTGGCGCTGCTGACGCCCTGTGTCTGGCCAATGATACCGATGACGGTGAGCTTCTTCCTCAAAAAGAGCAAGAACCGCAGCAAATCGATAGCCGACGCCGTCACCTACGGCCTGAGCATCATCGTGATTTATCTCGTGCTCGGCATAGCCATCACGATGGCCTTCGGCGCGGGTAAACTCAATGAGATAGCCACCGGCGCCGTGTTCAATCTGATATTCTTCGGCCTGCTGGTGCTCTTCGCTGTGTCATTCTTCGGGGCGTTCGACATCAAGCTGCCTTCGAAATGGTCGAACGGCATGGACAGCCGCGCCGAGTCGACCACCGGCGTCGTGAGCATCTTCTTCATGGCCTTCACGCTGGTGCTCGTCTCTTTCTCGTGCACCGGCCCCATCATCGGCACACTGCTCGTCGAGGCCGCCTCGCAAGGAGCCGTCCTCGGTCCGGCCATCGGCATGGGCGGTTTCGCACTCGGCCTGGCGCTGCCTTTCGGCCTCTTCGCTTTCTTCCCGTCGTTGCTCAAGGAAATGCCGCGTTCGGGCGGATGGCTCAACTCGGTCAAAGTCGTCCTTGGCTTCGTCGAGCTGATACTGTCGCTCAAATTCCTGTCGGTCGCCGATCTGGCCTACGGATGGCATATACTCGACCGCGAGGTGTTCCTGTCGATATGGATTGTGCTTTTCGTCTTGCTCGGCCTCTATCTTCTCGGCAAGTTGCGCTTCCCCCACGACACACCTAAAGACCACACCTCGGTGGGCGGCTTCTTCCTGGCCGTCATCCCCCTGGCTTTCGCCGTCTATCTCGTCCCCGGCCTCTGGGGCGCACCGCTCAAGAGCATCAGCGCCTTCGCGCCGCCGCTGACGACTCAGGACTTCAATCTCTACGGCGGCACGTTCAAGGAATTCCATGACTATGACGAGGGCATGGCATACGCCGAAGCCAATCGCCTGCCCGTCATCGTCGACTTCTCGGGTTATGCGTGTGTCAACTGCCGCAAGATGGAAGGCGCCGTCTTCGACACCCCCGAGGTGCGCACGGTCATCGAGAACGGCTACGTGCTCATCAAGCTCATGGTCGACGACAAGGCGTCGCTGGCGCAGCCATTTACCGTCGAGGAATACGGCTCGCCCACAGTCATCGAGACAGTCGGCGAGAAATGGAGCTATCTCCAGCGCCATAAGTTCGGCATCAACTCGCAGCCTTATTATGTGTTGCTCGACAACGCGGGCAAACCTCTGATGCCGGCGCGGACATATGACGAGAATGTAGGTAAATTTGTCGACTGGCTCAACGAGGGCGCGGCAAAATATGCCGAAAAACGATAAAAAACGACAACGATATGCGACACGATACGAAACAGCGCGCCGAGGCTCTCGGACGCGTCATCGACACCCTTGACATCCTGCGCGTCAAATGCCCCTGGGATGCCAAGCAGACCAACGAGAGCCTGCGCCCCAACACCATCGAGGAAGTATATGAGCTCGCCCAGGCCCTTGAGAACGACAATGCCGACGAAATAAAAAAAGAGCTCGGCGACGTGCTCCTTCATATATTATTCTACGCCAAAATCGGCGACGAGAAAGACAGCTTTGACATCGCCGACGTGGCCGACGCCCTCAACGCCAAGCTCATCTTCCGTCATCCACACGTCTTCGGCGAGACAAAGGTGGGCGGCGCACATGACGTCGAACTCAACTGGGAGCAGATAAAGCTCAAGGAGAAGGGAGGCAATAAGACCGTCCTTGCCGGAGTGCCGGCGGCATTGCCCGCGCTGATCAAAGCCTTCAGAATCCAGGAAAAGGCTGCCAACGTCGGCTTCGACTGGGAAAACCGCGAAGAGGTGTGGGGCAAGTTTGACGAGGAGACCGGCGAGGTGCGCGAGGCCATAGCCTCGGGCGACCGCGACCGCATCGAGGACGAGTTCGGCGACATGCTCTTCGCCGCCGTCAATGCCGCGCGTCTTTACGGCGTCAACCCCGAGAACGCCCTCGAACGCACAAACCGCAAATTTATCAGACGGTTCGGTCACATCGAGCAGGCTGCCGCCGAGCGCGGCATCGACATCTATAAGATGACCCTCGCCGAGATGGAAGACCTCTGGCAGGAAGCCAAACGTCAGGAACGCAAACAGTAGCGGCGGCGTGAAACTCTGTATTACCGAGAAACCCAGCGTAGCCCGCGACATCGCGGCCATCGTCGGCGCGTCAGTGCGCCGCGACGGCTTCTATGAAGGCGGAGACTACCGGGTCACCTGGACTTACGGCCACCTCTGCTGCCTCAAGGAGCCACATGACTACACCCCGTCGTGGAAGCGCTGGAGCATGGCTTTTCTGCCGATGATACCCGAGAAATTCGGCATCAAGATCATCGACCAGGAGAACATACGCCGTCAGTTTCATGTTATCGAAACCCTTATCGGCGAGGCCGACGAGGTCATCAACTGCGGTGACGCCGGGCAGGAAGGCGAGCTGATACAGCGCTGGGTCATGCAGAAGGCCGGGCTGAAATGCCCTGTCAGGCGCCTGTGGATTTCGTCGCTGACCGACGAGTCTATTCGCGAGGGTTTCAGCCACCTCGAGCCCGAGGCCAAATACGATAACCTTTATTACGCCGGCCTTTCGCGGGCCATCGGCGACTGGCTCTTAGGCATGAACGCCACGCGCCTTTATTCGCTGAAATATGCGTCGTCGGGCAATGTGCTGTCAATCGGGCGTGTGCAGACACCGACGCTTGCGCTCGTCGTCAAGCGCCATCACGAGATTGCGGCCTTTAAGCCCGAGGATTTCTGGGAGCTGAAGACTGTCTACCGCGACGTCACCTTCAATGCCACGAAAGGCCGTTTTACTTCGGCTGAAGAAGCCGAAGCCGAGGCAGCGGCTATTGCCGGACTTCCCTTCACAGTCGACAGTGTGACCGACAAGCAGGGCAAAGAGGCGCCTCCGCGGCTGTTCGACCTCACGTCGCTGCAGGTCGAATGTAACCGTCGCCGCGGCTGGACCGCCGACGAGACCCTGCGCCTCATCCAGTCGCTCTACGAGAAGAAAGTGACAACCTATCCCCGCGTCGACACGACATATCTCAGTGAAGATATCTACCCCAAGATACCGGTGATACTCAAGCAGATGGCGCCCTACACCAATCTGACGGCACCTCTGCTTGCCGCGCGTATTCCCAAGAGTAAGAAAGTTTTCGACAACGCCAAAGTCACCGACCACCACGCCATCATCCCGACGGGCCAGTCGCCCTCGGCGCTTGTCGGCGACGAACGTCAGCTCTACCATATAATAGCCATGCGCTTTATCGCTGCCTTCTATCCCGACTGCGTCTTCCGCCAGACCACCGTCACCGGTCATGCCGGCGACACGGCCTTCAAGACAACGGGCAAGGTCATCGAGAAAGCCGGCTGGCGCGCCCTTTTCGCCAATGACGACAGCGAGCGTCAGTCGGGCGACGACGAGGGCAAGGTGCTGCCGCCTTTTACAGAAGGCGAGAGCGGGCCGCATACCCCTTCGACAGTCAAAAAGACCACACAGCCGCCGAAATACTACACCGAAGGCACTCTCCTCCGCGCCATGGAGTCGGCCGGCAAGACTGTCGACGACGAAGACCTGCGCGAAGCCATGAAAGAGAACGGCATCGGACGCCCGTCGACACGTGCCGCCATCATCGAGACCCTCTTCAAACGGCGCTATATCTACCGCGAACGCAAAAATATAATGGCTTCGCAGGCAGGCATCGATCTCATTGCCACGATTAATGAGGAACTGCTCAAGAGCGCCAAGCTGACGGGTCTGTGGGAGAACAAACTGCGGCGCATCGAGCGCGGCACCTACAGCCCAGCCGAGTTTATCGGCGAGCTCAAGACTCTTATCAGCGGCATCGTCACCAATGTCATGAGCGACAACTCGATGCGACGAATTGTCGTAGACCAGAGCGACGACAGCGTCAAGGAAAAGAAAGCAAAGAAACCGGCGTCAGACGGCAGAGCTCCGGCCAAGCCCCGCACCCGAAGAAAGAAAATCGATAAACTCGACGATATCGTCTGCCCCGTCTGCGGCAAAGGCTATATTGTCAAAGGCCGCACCGCCTACGGCTGCAGCCGCTATGCCGAAGGCTGTTCGCTGAGGCTGATGTTCGACCAATATTCAAACGAACTGAGTCCGGCCGACCTTGCCGCGACCATAAAAAAGAATTTCAAATCATGAGCAAAGACGAACTCCTGCCTCTTGTCGACGAAAACGGCGCGGTCATCGGCAGCGCCACGCGCAGTTACTGTCACGGCGGAGCCAAACCGCTGCATCCCGTCGTACACCTTCATGTCATCAACAGCCGCGGCGACATCTATCTGCAGAAGCGGTCGCCCGACAAAGATATTCAGCCCGGCAAATGGGATACGGCCGTCGGCGGCCATGTCGACTACGGCGAAGACATTGTCACGGCCTTGCGCCGCGAGAGCTGCGAGGAGCTCGGACTCGGTGATTTCACCCCACAGCTCATAGGCCGATATGTATTCGAGTCGGATGTCGAGCGCGAACTTGTCAACAGCTATGCCGCCTTCGTCAATGACGACGCGGTCATAACACCTGATCCCGTCGAAATCAGCGAGGGACGCTTCTGGACGGTAGACGATCTCGAAGCTGCTCTCGACGGCGGCATGATGACGCCTAATTTCGTCCTCGAATACCGTCGCTTTCATTCATTTTTCAGACCTGAAAAGAAATGAGCCAGGAGATTATCACAGCCGTTATAGTCGGTATATCGGTCGTCATCGCTTTTATAGGCATAGTCAGGCGTATCAGACACCGTGGTGGCGACTGCGACTGTGGTTGCGGCTGTGACAGTTCCTGTCCGTTAATAAACAAATGCGGCAAGACCGACGCTAAAAATAAAAATCGCAAGAAATAACTTGCAAAAAAATAAAATAATCACTAACTTTGCAGTCACTAAATCGGGCGGCCTGCGAGGCCTCCATGATTTTCGGTCCTATAGCTCAGTTGGTCAGAGCACCTGACTCATAATCAGGGAGTCCTTGGTTCAAGCCCAAGTGGGACCACAAATTAAAAATCAAGCAGTTACGCAACGAATCGTAGCTGCTTTTCTTTTGCCTTGAATACAAATCTGAACACACACTTCGTTCAAAATATATTGTCACTCTCCAATCAGGGTCTTTTTGCCGTTGATGATGTAGAGGCCGGGGGTGAGCGATGTGAGGTCGTTGTCTGTGACGGGGATATGCTTGCCTTTGAGGTCATAGACATTCTTGTCTTGTCTGTCGGGACTGATGATGGCTCCGACGCCGGCGTTGAGGTCAATCTGCCTGAGCCATGCCGATATCATGCTCGCGGCCGACGAGGTCTGTGATGACCGTATCCAGAGACTCGGCGTTAGGAAGTGTCCGTCGGGAATGAGGCGGTGTGCGTCGGCTTCGACGCCGCTGATGCCGCTGCTCGCGCTTGAGACAATCAGGCCGATGTTCTTGCCGGCCATTTCTCTGCCATGTTGGAACAGGAAGCTTTGCAACGGGGCTGCCATGTTGCTCCACCACAGCGGCGCTCCTATTATTATGGTTGAATACTGCGACAGGTCGATGTCGACGGGGTCAATCGCAGGGTAGGAGGCCGCGTCATCGGGATTATCGCGTATGGCCGCAATCTGGGCGCTGCCGATGGCATAGTTGTCGGCGGCATAGTCGAGGCCTTTTTCTGCCGGCTGGATTCTCACGATGTCGGCACCGGTCTGTTTCTGTAGCTCGGTGGCGATGGTGTGGACGTTGTTGGTGTAGCTGTAATAGGCAATCAGGGTTCTGGCGCTCGCACTCACTGTTGTCAGTGCTGCGGCGATAAGGAGTGTCAGCTGTCTCATTTTTTTGTTATGGTTTAAGGTTGTTGTTGCAAAGTTAGGACGATTCAGAATCAGTCGGTTATAATAATCATCGCAATTCATACCAAAATCAAAGGCGGTCAGAAGCCGACCTGTTTCTGTTGCTCTGCGTTATAGCGGTCGCCGACGACGGGGATGGATGCGACAGCGTTCTCGAGAGCGAGCCAGTCACTGTCTGGGATGTCGAAAGTCAGTGTGTGAATGTTTTCGAGCAGATGCGATTCTTTTGTGGTGCCGGGAATGGGTACGATCCACGATGCTTTGTGGAGCAGCCAGCCGAGGGCGGCCTGAGAGGATGTCATGCCGCGTGTGCGGCCCCACAGTTGCAGCTCGTTTATGATGCGTGTGTTGGCTCTGATTGCTTCGGGGGTGAATCGCGGCAAGGTATGGCGGTTGTCGTTGCCGGTGTCGAAGACCGTATATTCGTTGATGCAGCCGCCGAGAAAGCCACGGTTTAGCGGACTGTAGGGCACAAACCCGATGCCGAGTTCGCGGCAGGTGTCGAGTACGCCGTTCTCTTCGACAAGTCTGTGCATCAGATGATATTCGCTCTGCACCGCAGTAAGCGGACAGACGGCGTGGGCCGCGCGTATCGTGTCGGCACTGACTTCGCATAGTCCCCAGCGCTCTACTTTGCCTTCCATGATGAGACTGCCGATGGTGTCGGCCACTTCCTCGATGGGCGTATTGCGGTCAAAACGATGCTGATAGAAGAGCGGAATCGAGTCGAGCTTCAGTCGTCTGAGCGACTCATCGCAGTAGCAGCGTATTGTCGCCCGGCTGCTGTCCTGGCGTCCCGTAGCTTTGCCGCCGATGACTTCATGACCGAATTTTGTAGTCAGATTTACGCGGTTTTTATATGGAGCGAGCGCTTCGCCGGCGAGGAGTTCGTTGCGTAGCGGTCCATATATTATAGCTGTGTCGAAGAGGGTGACGCCCCGGTCTACGGCTTCGTGGATGATGCGGATACATTCTTTACGGTCGGGTGATTGTGAGCGGTTATAGTTCAGTCCCATGCAGCCGAATCCGATGGCCGAGACCTTCATGGCGGCTTTGCCGGTGCCGAGGGTGCGGTATTTCATGTCGTCAGGGCGTGTCGGATTGCCGTCGAGGACGTTTTCGGCAGCTGTGACTTTGCTGATTACCGGTGTGGCGGCGAATGCGGCGCCTATGGCAGCCGCTTTTTTCAGAAATCTGCGGCGGCTTATCGATGTGTCTTCTTTCATGATTCTATCTTTTTGATGATTCTTGCCGGGTTGCCGGCTACAATGGTCATCGGCGGGACGTCGCGGGTGACGACGCTTTGGGCTCCTATAATCGCTCCATAACCGATTTTCACGCCGGGAAGTATGGTCGAGTTTATGCCGATCCAGACTTTGTCGGCTATTTCAATCGGGCGGCCGTATGTGGCGCTGCGGTTGTCAGGGTCGACATCGTGGTTGATTGTTATGAGATTGACTTTGGGCCCGATAAACACATCATTGCCGATTGTGATGCCTCCGCGGCCGAAGAATGTG
Source organism: uncultured Porphyromonadaceae bacterium (assembly GCA_902493335.1). Taxonomy (GTDB): domain Bacteria; phylum Bacteroidota; class Bacteroidia; order Bacteroidales; family Muribaculaceae; genus CAG-873. The sequence continues at coordinate 62,417 of CABUPJ010000010.1, read as the reverse complement.
CAGCATTGCTGAATGAAACAGCCTTCGCCGATGGTCACAGGCTTGCCGTAGTCTATATAAAAAGGCGGCAGCAGGGTAGTGCTCTCGGGTAAAGGCTTGCCGAGTATCCCGCTCATCATTGAGCGTATGGTCTTCTGATCGCGTAGACTGACGTCCGAGAGCCGGCGCGCGGTTTCCATCGTATTGAAAATGTCGTCGATAAGAGTTTCGTAACCGGGGTCGTCGGGCGATACCGTTTCGCCACCGCGGTCTCTGTCATATATACTTCTCATTGCTTTGCGGTTTTATTGTTTACACCGCAAAATTACAATCGAAACCGCGCGGCGGCTTTGCTGTTAAGTTCAAAAAGCTTTGCCGTAAGGCTCACTCATGAAAAAGTCGGAGCCATGCCGTAAGTCTCTTTATACAGGCGTGAAAAGTGCGACAGATTTTTGAATCCGACATCAAAACAGATTTCAGAAACCTTGCGTCCGCCTTTGCCGATGAGTTCGCGTGCGGCTTCGAGCCGACGTCTGATAAGCCACTTCTGAGGCGTGAGCTCGCTTACTTTCTTGAAATCGCGTTTGAAAGTGGCGAGACTGCGCCCGGTGTAATATGCCATTTCATTCATCGAGAGGTCGTTCATATAGTTTTTTTCCATGAAATCGACAATATCGATTTTCCAGGCGTCGACGAAATCGAACAGCGACGCATAGAGGTTTTCATCGGTGTTCAGTATCAGATACATGCCTTCGGCCATTTTCATGCGGAGGATTTCGACGGATGGTTTCGCGCCGGCGTCAAAATATGGCAGAAGCGATTCAAACAGACTCTTCACATCAAGGCGCTGCGAAGGAAATTTCACGAGACTTGTCTTGTCTCTTTTGGCATCAGACGGAATGTCGCGACGGTTTAACGTATGAAAAAAATCTTTCAGGTATTCACGTGAGAATTTCATCACGACCGAACGGTATGGCATGCCGTCTTTCACTCGTTTCTGAAGCCACATGCGGTTGTCGCGTCTCATGAAAGCGCAGTCTCCCGGCCTGAGTATGGTCTTGTGGCCGTTGTCAGTGATTTCGAGTTCACCCGAATGGATGTATATAAGAGTGTGTTCGCGGTTGCAGTGGGCACATCCGCGATCGTCGGTAAAATAGCTCGCGATAAACACATCCGAGCAGTCGAATACATCAAGTCGTTCCATCGTATAATCTGATTGCTTGCTGCAAAGATACGGCAATAAAAACGGATTATCTTTGCTGTGAGGCTCAAATTTCATGTGTATTATGCCTGTCTGACTAAAAAAGAATTTTTATCTTTGTTACGGCAACGCAAAGAATTTTTATGTATGAAACGGATTGTGAAATATGATAATAGGTGTTATGATGTGCTTGTGGAAATATGGGAGCGTGCGGTCAGGGCTACTCACGATTTTCTGACTGAAGATGTGATTGAAGAAATCAGATGTGCCTTGGCGACAGACTATTTTCCCGCCGTAGACTTGTATGTTGTCGAAGATGACGGTACTCCGGCCGGTTTTATCGGACTGGCCGGTGACAATATCGAAATGCTGTTTGTCGACAGCCGGCTACATGGCCGGGGTTACGGCTCAACTCTGGTCGAGTTTGCGTTGAAACACGGAGCGGTCAGAGTCGATGTCAACGAGCAGAATCGTTCAGCGTTTGAATTTTATGAGAAGAGAGGTTTCAGGGTCGTCGGACGCGATGCCACTGATGAGGCCGGACGCCCATACCCCATACTGCATCTCTCGCTCTGACCGATGATCTCCGCTACGCTTTGATTTAACATTGATTATGCTTAGACCCCGTTCCCCAATATTTGTAAACGCTGGGGCGGTCAGGCGTTATGCAGATGTGTTCGAGCAGCGAGGGAGCAATGCGGTCGCATTGTGACCGAAACAAGCGGACTCAGAAGCATGACGATTGGCCGTGGCGGAGGTAATTCCTTATTGTATATTCTAATATGGCGGTAAATGTGGTGAATTCGGCCATGGCTTCTTTATTTACCAAAATAAATATACGCTTCACATCCGTCAGACCGGTACTGTATCCCAATATTAATCAAAGTGTTAAAAGTTATTTCGAAATATCCGGCAGACGGGAGGGCTATTTATTGTATCGCTTTCTGAAATTACCTTTGCATCGCATCTCTCCGGCGCTTTTTGCCTTATTCTTCAGTCGTGTACATTAAATACACTCCTTCATCACAAGACAAAAATCACTCAGAGATATGCGACCCCGGCGTTAACAAATATTGGGGATCGGGGTCTTAATTTGGGGGCGTGGGTGTTGTGGCGATGGAAAAAAATTTATTATCTTTGCCGAAATGAATCTTTTAACCAAAACCAAATATACTACTATCATGAAACCTTATGTATTAGGAATCGACATAGGCGGTACGAACACCGTCTTTGGAATTGTAGACGCCCGCGGTGTCGTTGTGGCAAGTGCTTCTATCAAAACGGCAAAACACAATAAAATCGAGGATTATCTTGACGAGCTTTATCAGGAAGCCACACGTCTGATTGTGGCCAATGACGCTGTCGACAAAATCCACGGCATAGGCATAGGCGCCCCCAACTCAAACTATTTCACAGGTATGATCGAAGACGGCGTCAACCTTCCCTGGCCGACTCCCATACCTCTGGCAGAGCTTGTGAGCGATAAATTCGGTATTCCCGTTGCCATCACCAACGACGCCAACGCCGCCGCTATCGGCGAGATGACCTATGGCGCCGCCCGCGGTCTCAAAGACTTTATAATGATTACCCTCGGTACGGGTGTCGGTTCGGGTATCGTCATCAACGGACAGGTTGTCTACGGTCATGACGGTCTCGCCGGCGAGCTCGGCCACCTCATCGTCAAACGTAACAACGGCCGTCTCTGCGGCTGCGGCCGCACAGGCTGTCTCGAGGCCTATTGCTCGGCTACAGGCGTCGCCCGCACCGCACGCGAGTTCCTCGAAATACGTACAGAGCCCTCGCTGCTGCGCGACATTCCTATCGAGCAGATTACATCAAAAGACGTCTACGACGCAGCTATGAGCGGCGATGCTCTTGCAAACGAGATATTTGTCTATACAGGCACCATCCTCGGCGAGGCTCTTGCCGACATGACAGTGTTCTCGTCGCCCGAGGCATTCATCCTATTCGGCGGTCTGGCAAAATCCGGCGAACTCCTGCTCAAGCCCATGCGTCAGGCTATGGACAGAAGCATGCTCGCCTGCTTCAAGGGCAAACCCAAAATTCTTCTCAGCGAGCTTAAAGAGGCCGACGCCGCCGTTCTCGGTGCAAGCGCTCTCGGCTGGGAGGCCAAGATGCCGGCTTCGGCAGCTTCAAAGACAGAGGCATAATTCTCACAAAGAATCAGATACTGCGCCCGATGTCAATTGTCGACGTCGGGCGCGTTATCATCAATATTACAGACTTGCATGAAACGCGACGATTTTGACACTATCAATCTTAAGGCCATCGTCGAGACGACCCACATAACGGGCAGCCTCGATGACGATTTTGTGTTCTACAACGACATCACGCAGTTCCCGGCGTGGATAGAGTGCATGAAACTCAATATGTTTGCCGTGGTGATGTGTGTCAAAGGGCGTCTTGACGTCGAGATAAACTCATATCTTCATTCTATCGCCAGCCGTCAGGTTATAATAGGCCGTCCGAACGATCTTGTCGCCAACCTCAGAGTAAGCGGCGATTTCAAGGGAAATGTCTTCTGCGTCTCCCAGAATCTGATACATACCAACCTGTCGCACAGTGCTCTGTGGAATCGTGCGTTGCGGGTCATGGACAATCCTATCGTCGACATAAGCAGCGATAAAATCAAACTCTATCAGCTCTATGACGGCATATTGCAGCGCAAAGCCACGCTGAGCGACAAATCGCCATACGACCGCGAAATCATATTGTCGGTGGTGCGGGCCGCTCTTTTCGAGCTTCTTGCCGACATGGGCGAGATGGGTGACCGATTCGGAGGAGGTGCCGTGCGTCAGCGTGAAATTCTGTTCAAACGTTTTATCGAACTGCTCAACAAGGTCGAGGTGCGTCCCAGACTCGTGGCCTGGTATGCCCGTCAGCTCTGTGTGACACCCAAATATCTGTCGACCGTGTGCCGTAACGTCAGCGGCCGCACAGCGTTCGACTGGATCAACAGCTATGTCGTCGAGGATATACGCCGTTATCTTAAATACAGCGACATGACGGTCAAGGAAATCTCAAACCGTCTGCTCTTTCCCAACCTGTCGTTTTTCGGAAAGTATGTAAAAACCCATTTCGGCGAGTCGCCTACGGCTCTGCGGGTGAAACTTCGCGAATGAAATTTGACAGCCGATAAAACCTATCCGCCACTCAGTTGTTTTTTATTGAGAAGTTCATCATAATTACTACTGCTGCGTGAAAGCCTCGACTGTCATTAAAAACGTTTTCAAGACTCTGGGATTTATAGTCCTGGGGATTTTGTTGCTTGTGTGCGGTGTTGTCATCTCGCTCTATTCGCCGTGGCTTCAGGAGACTCTTCGCGTCCATCTTGTAGGTAAGCTCAACAGCGGAGGTGAGACGCGTTATACGCTCGACACGTTCAGACTCGGTTTCCCGCTGTCGGTCGAGGCCGGCGGTCTGTCGGTCGTCAACGGCGCAGACACACTTGTGGCCGCCGACCGTCTTGTAGCCGATGTGGCGCTGTTGCCTCTGTTAAAAGGCGAGGTCGACGTCACGACCCTCGAGGCCGACGGCGCGCGCTATGTGATGGGTAGCCGCGATTCGGCAATGTATATGACGCTGGCGGCCGGCAGCCTGTCGCTGTCGCCGGCTTCGGTCAGACTGTCCGACATGGCTATCGATGTCAGCGACGGCCGGCTTTCTGATGCCACTGTCGCCATGACCATCAAACCAGATACAACATCTGTCGCCGCAGCCGAGAAGCCTGCATCGCAGACTGCCATGAGCATCAGGCTCGGGCGTCTAAGTCTCGATAATCTGCGCTATTCGATGAGTCTTCTGCCTACGATAGACTCTCTTGGCGCCACGATAGGTCGCGGCTCGCTTGAGAACGGTCTCATTGATCTTGCGGCCCAGAAGGTCGCCATAGGCACGTTTGCCGGAGACCGTCTGGCGGCGGCATATATAGCCCCCGACTCGGCTACAGTGGCATCAATACCCGTAGTCGCCACGGACACGACTGCGTCAGCTCCGTGGACAGTCACTATCGACTCAATCGCTTTCACCGGCTCGAAAGCTCTGTATACCACGCGCGGAGTCACGCCGGCGCCGGGTCTCGATTTCGCCTATATCGAGGTCGACAGCCTCGATCTTACAGTCAAAGATTTTTATAATCAGGCCTCGACAGTCAGGCTGCCGCTTCGTCTGAGCGGTCATGAGCGTTGTGGCGTGAGCCTGACGACCAGTGGCACGCTCGAAATCGATTCGACAGCAATAGCGTTTGACGACTTTATAATCTCGACACCTGTCACAGCCCTCGATGTCACCGGATTGTTAGGGTCGGGCGATATGATGACCGACCCTGACCTGCCGCTCGCCCTCAAAGCCGGCGGCGCGGTCGGCGTCTCTGATCTGAGAATGATGTTCCCGGCCTTCATGCCGTATCTCATGACACTCCCGGCCGATGACGGCATCGACCTTGCCGTCGATCTCTCAGGCGTAGCCTCTGACCTTGATATCAGACGCCTGGATGTCGCAGTCAACCATATAGTCACACTTAAGGCCAAAGGCAATCTGACAGATGTGTTCAATACGGCGCGTATCGGCGGCGATATAGCCCTGTCGGGCAGTATACTCAACGGCCGCTATCTCAAACGCACCTTCCTCTCGCCTGAGACGACGCTCGATATACCTCAGATGGCAATAACAGGACGGATCAGGGCAAATAACGGTACTTTCGGGGGCAATGTCAAGGTAATAGCCGAGGGTGGCACTGTCGCTCTTGACGGCCTGTGGCGTTCCCGCAGCGAAGACTACAAGGCCGATGTCAGCGTCGGCGCTTTCCCGGTCAGCAGCATCATGCCGCTTCTCGGCGTGGGTAAGGTTTCAGGCACATTGACCGCTTCGGGACACGGTTATGACCCATTCTCGCCCAAGACTTCTGCCGATGCGCGTCTGTCGCTCGCATCGGCTGTCTACAACGGTCATGAATACAGGGATATAGAAGCCGATGCCACCCTCAGGGACGGCAAGGCCGACGTCAGGCTTGTGTCAACCGACCCGTCGCTGCCTGTCACGGCGCAGGCAAGCGGCAATCTCGCCGGCGATGTATATGAATGGACTGCTGCCGTTGACGGTGAGGACATAGACCTCAGGGCTTTGAAGTTCTCGGAGTCTGACATGAAAGTATCGCTCAGTCTGACCGCCGATGCCGCCATCACACCGAAAGACAAGATAATCGACGGCCGGGTGACTCTCGAAGACCTGACCCTCGAACGTCCTGAAGGGGATATCACGGTCTCTGACATTCTCGCGCACCTCAGCGCCAATGACTCACTGACAGATCTCAGTCTCACCAACCGCGATCTCAATGCCAGGTTTACAGCCTATTGCGGACTCGACAGCCTGATGACAGCTTTTGGAAACGTCTCTGCTGTGGTTGACTCGCAGATGACAAAACGCCGTATTGACGTCGAACAGATACACGACGCTCTGCCCGGTCTTGTCTTCGACATGAGGGCAGGCCGCAACAATTTCGTCAACGATATACTTGCGACATCCAAGACAGGGTTCAGCCATCTGTCGCTCACCGCCGACAACGATACTACGCTGAGACTCAATTCGCAGATGCTGGGATTCGTTACCGGTACGACGCGGCTCGACACCATAACCTTCGGTGCGCGCCAGCATAAGGAGCATCTCCATTTCACCGGGGCTGTCAACAACCGTCCGGGCACATTCGACGATTTCGCCAAGGTTAAAGTCGACGGCTTCGCGACCCGAAACATAGCGGCGCTGCGTCTGACACAGCAGAATATCAAAGGTAAGGAAGGCTTTGATTTCGGTCTCAAAGCAGAGGTCAGCGACTCATTGCTGACGGTCAACGTCATACCCGCCAATCCTGTCATCGGCTATCAGAACTGGGCACTCAACAGCGACAACTATGTCAGCTATCGTTTCAGTGACAGACATATCGACGCCGACATCGACATGACCGGCGGCAACAGTTCGCTCAAGATATTCACGACCCATGTCGACGGCAGCGAAGGTCAGGAAGATCTTATCGTGCGTCTCGGCAACATCCATCTCGCCGACTGGATTGCCATCAATCCCTTCGCGCCGCCTGTCTCCGGCGACCTCAGCGCCGACATAAAGGTCAACACAGTCGACGGTGTCTATAACGGCAGCGGTGTCGTCACTCTCGACAAACTCACATACGGCAAGCAGCGCGTCGGCGACATCAAGGCCGACTTCGACCTCTCGACACGTCCCGGCGGCATGCTCTATGCCAAATCAGACGTCTATGTCGACGGCGAGAAGACCATCACACTCGCCGGTAATCTTAACGACACAACTTCGACGAGCCTCTATAATCTCGATTTCTCGATGATACGTTTCCCGCTGGCAACGGTCAATCCGTTCCTGCCGCCGGGCATGGCGACACTATCGGGTGTGCTCAACGGCAATATGGTCATCACAGGAGATTCGGAAGCGCCCGTATTCAACGGCAAACTCGACTTCGACGACACAGCCGTCAAACTCGCCCTCACCGGCACTCCTTATAAATTCAGCGATGTCGAGATTCCCGTCATCGACAACCTTGTGACATTCGACAACTTCAAAATCAGCGGTGTCAACGAGAATCCGCTGTCTATCGACGGCACGGTCGATCTCAAAAGCCTCTCGGCGCCGGTGCTTGACCTCAGGCTCAAGGCCGACAACATGCAGCTTGTCAACACGCGCCGTGCCTCGAAAGGCGCCGATGTCTACGGCAAAGCCTTTATCTCGCTCGACGCTTCGGTCAAAGGTGGTCTGAGTCTGCTTTTCGTCGACGCCACGCTCGACATTGAGCCTGGAACGAATGTGACCTACGTCATACCCGACGCCGCCAACAGGCTGCAGTCGCAGTCGACCGACGACATGGTCAAGTTTGTCAACTTCACCGACACGACTGCGGTAGCGTTTGCCGACAGTGTTGCCACAAGCGAGATGGCGATTGTGCTCAACGCCATGCTCAACATCAACAACGGTTCGACGATAAGCGTCGACCTTTCGAGCGACGGCAAGGACAAGGTTCAGCTCCAGAGCTCGGGCACACTCAATTTCGCGATGTCGCCCCTGAGCGACGGGCGCCTGACGGGCCGGCTGAACCTCAACGAAGGCTTCGTGAGATATACGCCGCCGTTTATGTCAGAGAAGCTGTTTAACTTCTATAACAACAGTTACGTGGCTTTCAACGGCGACATGATGAATCCGACGCTCAACATCCATGCGATGGATGTGATGAAGGCCAATGTCACCCAGCAGGGACAGAATTCGCGTCTGGTCAACTTCGATGTCATAGTCAATGTCACCGGTACGGTCAACAACATGAAAGTTGCGTTTGACCTAGCCACCAACGATGATGTCACCGTCGCCAACGAACTTGAGTCGATGAGCGCCGACCAGCGGGCCAACGAGGCCATGAACATGATGCTTTACGGCGTCTATACAGGTGGCAACACCAAAGGCGACACCAAGATGTCGGCCAATCCGCTGTTCTCGTTCCTCGAGTCGCAGCTCAACGGATGGATGGCGAACAACATACGCGGCGTCGACATCTCGTTCGGCATCAATCAGTATGACCGCACAGTCGACGGCTCGTCGTCGACAACGACAAGCTACAGCTATCAGGTGTCGAAGTCGCTGTTCAACGACCGTATAAAGATAGTTGTCGGCGGTAACTATTCGACCGACGCCAACGCCGATGAGAACTTCTCACAGAATCTCATTAACGATATCTCGTTTGAATACTTCCTCAACAACAGCCGAACGATGTATGTGCGCATCTTCCGCCATACAGGCTATGAGAGCATACTCGAGGGCGAGGTGACACAGACAGGCGTAGGCTTTGTCTACCGCCGCAAACTGCGCCGCATGAGCCAGATGTTCAACTTTCTTAAACCCAAGAAGAAAAAAGACGAGCCGACTGTCGTCAACGATAATATCAACAAAGAAGCCATAACCGACGATGAAAAGGACAAAGAGACGAAATAGCGCCTTTATGGCCGGCGTGCCGTCATCGGCCCTGATTGCGGCCGTGATATTGCTGCTGGTGTCGGCCTGTTCGACAACGCGGCGCATACCCGAGGGCGAACTGCTTTATACGGGCACCAAGGCCGTGAAATATAACAATGACTCTGTCGTCGTGCCGGCAGCTCTGAAATCGACAATCGCCTCGACCGTCGACGTGGCTCCGAACAACTATTGGAAACTGTTGTCGTGGCGCTATCCCTTCCCCCTCGGGCTGTGGGTCTACAACAACTGGCCGAATCCGCCCAAAGGGTTCAAGCACTGGATTTATGAGAAACTTGTCGAAGAGCCGGTGCTTGTCTCCGATGTGCGCCCTGAAGTGAGGGTGAAGATGATCGACGAGATGCTTGACAATAACGGTTTCTTCAGCGGCACGGCGTCTTATGAGCTGATAAAAGGCAAAAACAGGAAGAAAGCTGCCATCAGATATACGGTCAATCCCGGCAAGGAGTATCCGATTGATACGATGATGCTCATGCCCGACACCTGCCGTCTGACAACCCTGATTGATTCGCTGGCGCTCAGAGACCCCTATCTGTTCTCGAAGATGCGATATTCGGTCGATTCGCTGAGTGCCGCCCGAACGCGCATCACCAACCGTCTGCGTAACCGCGGCTATTATTTCTTCCGGCCCGAGTATATCGAGTATCTTGCCGACAGCGTGGCCCGTCCGGGCGCGCTGACGATGAAGATGGTGCTGGCATCCAACGCGCCGCGTTTCGCCCTTAAGCCTTACCGCACGGGCAAAGTGACCGTCGTGGCCAACCGCCACTGGGGCGGCGGCGAACCTGACACCATAGCCACACCACGCGCTACGCTGATACAGATGCGTCCGTCGCGTCTGCGCCGTAATCTAATTCCCGAGTGTGTCACCTTCCGTCCGGGGCGTGTGTTTTCTGTGCGCGACATGAACCGCACGCAGACATATCTGTCACGGCTCGGCATCTTCAGTGCCATCGACATCTCGGCCATACCCGACACTACCGGCGGCAACGATGTGCTGAACGTGTTGGTAAACTGCACGTTTGACTCGCCGCTCGAGGTTTCGTTCGAGGTCAACGCCTCGTCGAAGTCAAACAGCTATCTCGGCCCGGGCCTGAGTTTTGGCGTCACCAACCGAAATATCTTCGGCGGCGGCGAGCAGCTGGGTGTCAATGTCACAGGCGCATACGAGTGGCAGACCGGCAAGAGCCGGAGCTCGGTATTCAATTCATATGAAGTCGGGCTGACGGCGTCGCTGGCTTTCCCGCGGCTGCTTGCGCCTAAATTTATTCCCCGCAGCCGGTTCCAGTTGCCGTGGACGCGTTTCCAGCTTAACGCCGACCTGCTCAACCGTCCGCATTTTTTCAAAATGGCTCAGTTTAACGCCTCGGTCAGCTATGACTGGCGGGTTTCGCGCCATGTGTCAAACTCGTTCACGCCTTTCAAGCTGACATATACCAATCTGATGCACACCACCGAGGCCTTCGATTCGATAATGAACGCCAACCCGGCTGTGGCCCAGAGTTTCATGAGCCAGTTTATACCTCAGATGATCTACAGTTATGTCTTCGACCGCGCCATCGGACGCGACAACACCCTCAACTGGCAGTTTACCATCCAGGAAGCGGGCAATATATTCTGGGGCATCTACAGCCTTTGCGGCAAGCACGGGGAGAAAGAGCTTTTCGGTACTCCGTTCTCACAGTTTGTCAAAGGCTCGACGCAGCTTGTCTACGGCCGGCGCATAGCCCCGGGCGAACACTGGCTCATGACGCGTGTCGCCGTCGGGGCGGCCCATGCCTACGGCAACTCGTCGCAGGTGCCATATGCCGAACAGTTCTATGCCGGCGGTGCCAACTCGGTCAGAGCGTTTACGGTCAGAAGTATAGGCCCCGGCAGCTATCATGACCCCAACTCGGGCAACGGCACTTACTTCGACCAGACAGGTACATTCAAGTTCGAGGCCAATATCGAATACCGCTTTCCGATTGCCGGTCCGCTTCACGGAGCGGTCTTTGTCGACGCCGGCAACGTGTGGCTTCTGAAAGAAGACCCGCAGCGACCGGGCGGCACTCTCGAGGCCTCGACATTTCTCAAGGATCTTGCCCTCGGTACCGGCGTAGGCCTGCGCTTCGACATCGGCATGCTCGTCTTGCGCGGTGACCTCGGCATCGGGATTCATGCTCCCTACGATACCGGCAAACGGGGCTATTACAATATGAAATCCTTCGGCCGGTCGCTTGCCTTCCACCTCGCCATCGGCTATCCCTTCTGATAAACCAACCACATTTCCTGATAATGAGATTAAAACGATTGATTCTGACCGGTGCGATGTTTGCCGCCGGATTAACAGCGGCGCTCACTTCGGCTGCCATCGCCCCGGCGCAGGGCGACACGATTTGCGTCATGAGTTATAATGTCCATAACGCTGTCGGCATGGATGGCATCCGCGATGTCAGGCGCATAGCCGATGTCATCATCGCGTCCGGGGCCGATGTCGTTGCCGTGCAGGAGGTCGACAGTGTCACCAACCGCAGCGGCGGCCGATATATATTGGGCGATATAGCTGCCGCGACCGGGATGAATCCTGTCTTCTCGGCGGCCATAGACTTTGACGGGGGCCGCTATGGCATTGGACTTCTGAGCCGTGAACGTCCCTTGTCGGTGCGCCGTGTGCCATTGCCCGGTGCTGAAGAAGAGCGCACGCTGTTGCTCGCTGAGTTTGAAAATTATGTCATGGGCGTGACCCACCTGTCGCTCACCGATGCCGACCGTCTGGCTTCGGTCGATATTCTCGCCCGCGAGGCTGCCGCGTTTGACAAGCCTCTGATTCTTGCCGGTGACTTCAATGCTTCGCCCGACAGTCCTGCGATAGAGGCTTTGTCGCAGACGTTTACGCCGTTGAGTGATGCGGCTTCGCCGACCTTTCCCGCCGACAATCCGACCGTGACAATAGATTATATCATGTATAAGGGAGACAACCCTCCGGCCGTGTTGTCGTCGCAGGTCGTCAATGAGTCCATGGCCTCGGATCACTGCCCCGTCGTCTGCCTCCTCCTCCTCCTCCCGGGGCAAGAATAAAACTCTTTTGCTCCTTGATTGGATATCTTGGATTGCGTATTTGACTCGATTTGAACCTGTTTGACCCGGGACGGACTCGGTGGATTTGCTTATTTTTGCCGCAAATAGCTTAAAACTAATTTTATGACTGAAAATCGGAAAAAATGTCCGTTCTGCGGTGAAGAAATAGCCCTTGCGGCAAAAAAATGTCGTTTTTGCGGCGAATGGCTTGATGCAGAAAAGGCCGTACTCATGGCTGAGCCTGTAGATTCTGATATCATGAAAAATGCCAGTGTCCCGGAAAACTCAGATCTAACAGTCAGGTCGACAGATGGTACCGTGCCGGCAAATATAAATGTCAACGGCAGTCAAGTACCGGCGAACAATACATCTGCGACACTCAATCAACAGCCGGTCAATCAGCAGCCAATAATAAACATCCAACTTTCGCAGGCAAATAACATGACTCAGCAGGTGAGTCAGGAACAGACTGTCATTGTCGAAAAAACGGGCTCTTCAAACTCGGGATGTCTTTGGGCACAATTAGCCTTGGTCGGCGGAGCGGTTTGGGCGGCTACGGGGACATGGTGGATAGGCGTAATAACATGGATTTTACTTGCTATAGCAGTGTTTATTCCTTATATAGGCGGTGCGATTTGTGTCGTGCTTGGTGTCGGGATTGGTCTTCTTGCGGGAGTGATTTCGGCCGCGCTAAGCGCTCCGGCGTGGGCTTGCTGGATAATAGGCATAATTGTCGGTGCGGGTGTTATAGGTATTAATTTCGACGATAGAAAATCGGAGGATTAGTTTAGCCAGTTGAGATGATACTTTGTTGTCGAAGCTACAGCTGAAGCCGTACCTCCATAGCGCCTGATCCGCGCTTAATTGTGCATTTTGCATTGCCCCAATTGTGCTTTCGCAAAAATGCTGTAACTTTGCAGGTAGTTTTCAATTCTGTGTATGAGTCTGCTTAAAAAGTTGCGGGGACTTGCCTCGATGCCTACATTTCATGTGCTGTTAGCATTGTCTGCGGCCCACTGTCTCAACGACCTGCTTCAGTCGGTGATTACGGCCGTCTACCCGATGCTCAAGGGCGACCTCGGCCTTAACTTCGCTCAGATAGGCCTGGTGACGCTTGTCTATCAGCTCGCAGCGTCGATATTTCAGCCAGTCGTGGGCTATGCTTTCGACCGTCGCCCTTTTGTGTGGAGTCTGCCGGCCGGCATGTGCAGCACTTCGATAGGCATCGTGCTTTTTGCGTTCAGCTCGACGCTACCCGGTATCCTCTTAGCTGTGTTTATGGTGGGGGTAGGGTCGGCGACGCTTCATCCCGAGGCTTCGCGCATCACGTCGCTCGCCGGTCATGAGCGACGTGGCTTCGCCCAGTCGGTCTTTCAGGTAGGCGGCAATTTCGGCGGTTCAGTCGGACCACTGCTCGTGGCACTGATAGTCGCTCCGCGCGGACGTCAGTATGTCGTGGTCTTCCTGTTGTTTGCCTTCGCATGTTTTGCCGTGATGCGGCCTATCTGCCGGTGGTACCGCTCTTATCTCGAGCGCATGAAGCATGAGACGCGCGAAGCCGCGCATCACCGCCTGCCGCTGTCGCGCCGACGCACATTTTTTGCAATCGCCGTCATCGTCGTGCTGATATTCTCGAAATATATCTATATGGCCAGCCTGTCGAGCTATTATACGTTCTATCTGATAGATAAATTCGGAGTCACGGTGTCGCAGTCGCAGATATTCCTCTTTATCTTCGTTGTCTCGACGGCAGCCGGCACGCTTGTCGGAGGGCCCGTCGGCGACCGTTACGGCCGCAAGCTCGTCATCTGGGTGTCGATACTCGGCACGGCGCCGTTCAGCCTGCTGATGCCGCATGTGTCACTGGCCCTCACAGCGGTGATGAGTTTCTGCGCGGGTTTCACGCTGTCGTCGGCCTTCCCGGCGATACTGCTGTATGCCCAGGAGCTTCTGCCGACCAAGCTCGGCATGATTTCGGGGCTCTTCTTCGGCTTCGCTTTCGGTGTAGGCGGTGTGGCGTCGGCCATGCTCGGTGACTTCGCCGACCGCTACGGCATCGAGGCGGTCTATAACTTCTGTGCCTACATGCCTTTGCTCGGCGCTGTGGCGGCTTTTCTGCCTGATCTCAGAAAACGGTGACGGCGAGCCGTTTAGCATTTTTTGTGAATTGCGATTTGCATACGTGGCCGAAGTTGACTAATTTTGCCTCAATACCTTAATTTACAACGGCCTATTAAACCAAAGATTTTATAAACGGTGGCGTTTTGCTCCGGGACACAATTATTCTTATGAACAAACCAATCATTGCCTTATCATCGCTTTTCGTCGCTTTTGCTGCCACGGCAGCCCTCGACGATGCCGCCGCAGACGTCATCAGGCGTTTTGCCGGTGAAAATATTCCGGTCGAAGTATCAGTGAGTCTTGACAAAAACGACGGCCGTGACGTCTATGAGACTACCGTCACCGACGGCCGTCTGACCGTCAGGGCCAGCAGCGGTGTCGCCGCCTGCCGCGGTTTTTATGATTTTGTCAAAAACAACGGCGCCGGCATCTCGTCGTGGACGGGCAACCGTCTCGACTGGCCCGCAACGCTCGCCGACAGCGAGACAGTGTCGGTCACCTCGCCGTTCAAACACCACTACTACTTCAATGTCGTTACGTTCGGCTACACGACGCCCTACTGGGACTGGGCGCGATGGGAGCGCGAAATCGACTGGATGGCTCTCCACGGCATCGACATGCCTCTCGCCCTTGTGGCAAACGAGGCCATCACGGCGCGAGTATGGAAAAAACTCGGTCTGACCGACGAGGAGATAGCGGCATATTTTGTCGGTCCGGCACACTTCCCGTGGATGCGCATGGGCAACATCAGCTCTATCGACGGACCGCTGCCCGCAGAGTGGCACGAGGGGCAGATCGAACTGCAGCACAAGATACTCGACCGCATGAAATCGCTGGGCATGAAGCCTATCTGCCCCGCGTTCGCCGGCTTTGTCCCGCAGGGCATCAAACGTCTTTATCCCGATATCGAGCTGTTCGAGACATCATGGCTCGGCGGTGTGTCAAAGAACTGGATGGTCTCGCCAGACTCGCCCCTGTTCCAGAAGATAGGACGCATGTTTATCGAGGAGTGGGAGAAAGAGTTCGGCAAAAACGACTATTACATCGCCGACAGCTTCAACGAGATGGACATACCTTTCCCGCCCAAGGGCACTCAGGAGCGCTATGACATGCTCGCCAACTACGGCGACGAAGTCTACAGCTCGATCAAGGGAGGCAACCCCGATGCGATATGGGTCATGCAGGGATGGATGTTCGGCTATATGCGTCAGATCTGGGATTACGAGACCCTTCAGGCTCTTGTCAGCAAAGTTCCCGACGACAAGCTGCTGCTGCTCGACCTCGCCGTCGACTATAACAAATGTTTCTGGAAGATAGACTATAACTGGGAGTTCTACAAGGGCTTCTATAACAAGGAGTGGGTCTACAGCGTCATACCTAACATGGGGGGCAAGAGCGCTCTGTCGGGTATACCCGAGTTCTATGCCAACGGCCGTTTCGAGGCGCTCAACTCACCTAACCGCGGGCGCCTCGCTGGTTTCGGCATGGCACCCGAGGGTGTCGAGAACAACGAAGTGCTTTATGAACTTATCACCGATGCCGGCTGGACCGCCGACTCGATCGATGTCAAAGACTGGCACAACAGATATATGCAGTGCCGCTATGGCAAACAGAGCGATGCCGTCGGCGACTGCTGGGACAAGCTGCAGACCTCTGTCTACGCCACGCTTGTCGACAATCCCCGCTATAACTGGCAGTTCCGCCCGGGTACGATGTTCAGCGGCAATGTCCACGTCAACGACGACTTCTACAAGGCTGTCGAGAGCTTTGCCTCGGCCACGCCTGAGATGAGGCAGTCGCCGCTCTTTGTCAGCGATCTGGTCGAGAATACCGTGCAGTATCTCGGTGCCAAGATGGAAATCTTAGCCCAGAACTGGGAAGATGAGTTCAGCAATAACAATATCGACAAGGCCAAGGAGATAGAGACCGAGTTTGAGGCTCTCGCCATGGGCGCCGACCGTTTGCTCTGCTCACACCCGACGCTGCGTCTCGAGAACTGGCTCGACTATGCCCGCGCCAACGGCGATACCGACAGACTCAAAGACTATTATGAGCACAATGCGCGCCGCATCGTCACTGTCTGGACCAAAACGCCCCTTGACGATTACGCCGCCCGCATATGGTCGGGTCTTATCCGCGACTACTACCTGCCGCGCTGGAAAAACTATTTTGAAAACAAACGCAACGACCGCTATTTCGACCTCGCCGCGTGGGAGCTCGACTGGGTTGACGGCCATACCGGTCTGTCGCCTCAGACGCCCTACGACGACGTGCCTGCAGCCTGTCTCGCGCTTCTCGACCGAGCTTCTAAAATCGCTCCGCGCACCGTTGCGGCCGACGGCTCGCAGCGTTTGGGCGGCTGGTCGCCCTTCGATTTCAAGGATTCAGACTCGTCGACGCTCATCTGGAATCTGCCTGCGGCCAAGGGCAAGAATCTGACCGAGGTGCGCCTGCTGCAGACCCGCGGCGACGGCGCCGTCGAGGTCGGTGACATCGCTCTCGAGATGGACGGCCTGCGCTATGACGTGACATCGCGGACAGTCGCCGGCGACGGCAGCATCTGCTATCACTTCGATGTACCCGACAGCGCCACCGGCAACAACTCGTGCCGCCTGACCGCCAACATCAGGCGCGCCCCAAGCAGTATGTCGCACGGCAAAGTCATGATTGTGACAAAATAAGCGACTGATAATTTTGCAGTTTAGGCAAAAGGTTGTATCTTTGCGGTCGATTTCGTAATCTCTGGCAGGACATGCAGCCTGCGTATATTGCGACTAATGTTAACTTTTAAGTCAATCGAACAATGGATTTAATTAAAGTTGCCGAAGAAGCATTTGCTTGTGGCAAAGAGCATCCCCAGTTTGGCCCCGGTGATACAATCACTGTTGCTTACCGCATCAAAGAGGGTAACAAAGAGCGTATCCAGCAGTATCGCGGTGTTGTCATCCGCATCTCTGGCGAAGGCGCAAAAAAACGTTTCACCGTCCGCAAAATGAGCGACAACATCGGTGTGGAGCGTATCTTCCCCATCGAATCGCCGTTTATCGATTCAATCACAATCAACAAATACGGTAAAGTACGTCGTGCCAAACTTTACTATCTGCGCAAACTCACAGGCAAGAAAGCCCGTATCAAAGAGCGTCGCGTGAAGTAAACCTAACAGTGACATCACAAGCTATAAAGCGCCCCGACAGGTCATCGGCCCGCCGGGGCGCTTTGTCTTGCCGCAGCATGCGGGCGGCAGGTTATTTAGTGATTCTGATTGAAATCTGGTTGTAGATCCAGAGCATGGCGGCGCCGACAAGGAGTGCGACCAGCTCCGAAACGATAAAAAGTCCAGGCGTCGAGACTCCGGCTGCCAGCGCCGAGCCGAATCCGCCGCAGAGGCAGCCGACTATGCCAAGCACAAAATCAAAAACGCCCAGACGCCGTGAAGGCAGTATGGCATAAGCCGCAAGGGCGATGAGCACGCCCGACAGTCCCCAGGCGAGCCACATCCATATCGTCGGTGATGTCATGGCTCAGAATTTAAAAGATGAAAAATCCGGTGACATCGGACTCATGAAGGCCGCGACGTCGGTGTCGCCGGTGAGATCTGCCACTGTCAGCCATATTATAAGTAAGATTATGAGGAAGATGGCGCCGATTGCTACCCAGATGCTTTTGGGTGTGCGTTTATTTTTGCGTGACATAATGCTGAATTTTTATTGTTAGACATTTTTATAAAAATAAAACAATTGTTACGCTCTATTGTTCTGATGTGCCGGGGATGAAACTTTTTTAACGATAAAGAGCCATGATTTGAAGATAAAGCAGTATTTTTGCAACAAGAAAAACTATTGAAGCATCGACCGATGCCCTAACATAAAGACATTTATATGGAACTCTTTGACAAACTGACCTTAAAGGCCAAAAGTTTTCCGCAGCGCATCGTCCTCCCCGAAGGCAATGAGCCGCGCACACTGACTGCCGCCGACCGCATCATCAGCGACGGCATCGCAAAGGTAATACTGATCGGTGACCCCGTCGAAATCAAGAAGATGGCCTCTGATCTCGGATTAAAAAATATCTCTCAGGCCACGATAGTCAATCCCGCCGACGAGAGCGTCATCAACCGTTATGCCCCTCTCTTCTTCGAGCTCCGCAAAAGCAAGGGCATCTCGATGGAAGAAGCGCGTCTGACCGCCGCCAATCCGCTGTATCTCGGCTGTCTTATGGTAAAGGCCGGTGACGCCGACGGCCAGGTCGCCGGAGCGATGAACACGACCGGCAACGTTCTCCGCGCCGCTTTTCAGGTGATAAAGACCCAGCCGGGCATCGGCGTGGTCTCGGGCGCGTTCATAATGTTGCTCCCCGAGGGTTCGCCCTTCGGCACCGACGGCATACTTGTCTTTGCCGACTGCGCCGTTGTTCCTGACCCCACGGCTCCCGAACTCGCACAGATTGCCATATCGTCGGCGCAGACAGCCCGCGATATCGCCGGCATCGAACCCCGTGTGGCCCTGCTGACATTCTCGACCAAGGGCTCGGCGCGTCACGAGCGTGTCGACAAAGTCATCGAAGCCGCTAAAATCGCCCATGAGATGTCTCCTGGCCTGATACTTGACGGCGAGCTCCAGGCCGATGCCGCCATCGTGCCGTCGGTGGCCAACACCAAAGCGCCCGCCAGCCCTCTCAGCGGTCGCGCCAACGTCCTCGTCTTCCCCTCGCTCGAGGTCGGCAACATCGCCTACAAGCTCGTTCAGCGTCTGGGCGGCGTCCAGGCTGTCGGTCCCGTGCTCCAGGGTCTTGCAGCACCGGTCAATGACCTGTCGCGCGGCTGCTTCCCCGAAGACATTTACAAAACCATCATAATCACATGTAACCAGGCTATCGGTCTGAAATGTAAAAACTGATCAATCATGAAAATACTCGTATTGAATTCGGGCAGCAGCTCGGTAAAATATAAACTCATCGACACTGACACCGAGGCCACTCTCGCTGAAGGCGGTGTCGAAAAAGTCGGTCTGCCCGACACCTTCCTCAAGTATAAGCGCGCTGACGGCAGCAAAGCCATCGTCGAACTCGGTTGCGCCGATCACAAAAGCTCTATCGAGACCATCCTCAAGATGCTGACCGACCCCGTCGAGGGCTGTATCAAGTCGTACGCCGAAATCGACGCTGTCGGCAACCGTGTCGTCCACGGCGGCGAGAAATTCAGCTCGAGCGTCCTCATCGACGATGAGGTCAAAGAGAAGATCCGCGAGTGCTATGACATCGCGCCCCTCCACAATCCGGCCAACATGACCGGCATCGAGGCCATCGAGGCTCTTATGCCCGGTGTGCCCCAGGTAGGAGTCTTCGACACGGCTTTCCATCAGACGATGAAGCCGGAGGCGTATATGTATGCCCTGCCTTACAAATATTATAAGGAAGACGGAGTGCGCCGCTACGGCTTCCACGGCACGAGCCACCGCTATGTCTCGCAGCGTGTGTGCGAGATTCTCGGCTGTGACATCAAAGACAAGAAAATCATCACCTGCCATATCGGCAACGGCGGCTCGATCACAGCCGTGCTCAACGGCAAGAGTGTCGACACCTCGATGGGTCTTACTCCGACCGAGGGTCTGATGATGGGCACACGTGTCGGTGACGTCGATCCCGGCGCGCTGACCTACCTGATGACAAAGCACAATCTCAACGCCGCCGACATCCAGAAGATGATCAACAAGGAGAGCGGCGTGGCAGGTGTGTCGGGCATCTCGAGCGACATGCGTGAGATCGAGGCCGCTGTCAATGCCGGCGACGAGCGCGCCAAGCTCGCTCTCGATATGTATGAGCATCGCATCATCAAATATGTCGGCGCCTATGCAGCAGAGATGGGCGGTGTCGATATAATCGTCTTCACAGGCGGTGTAGGCGAGAATCAGACCGGTGTGCGCGAGAATGTCTGCGCTCCCCTCGCTTTCATGGGTGTCGAAATCGACAAGGAACTCAATGCCCGCACCCGCGGCACCGAAACCGTCATCTCGACCGAAGCCTCGAAAGTCAAGGTCGTTGTCGTGCCGACCGACGAAGAGCTCGTCATCGCACGTGACACACGCGACATCGTCTCGAAACTGAAATAATCATCTATCCGAATGATATAATATGGCGTCACGGCTTGCCGGGGCGCCATATTTTTGTAACTTTGCGCCGGATTTTCAGAATACACAATTTTTAGGTACATATTTTAGGTAAAAATGATTTTGCAATGCGCCGTTCTGTTCGCCTTTCTGGCGATAGGCGAGTTTATCGTGAGTGTCACCGGAGTGCCGGTGCCCTCGAGTATCATCGGTATGCTCCTGTTGGCTGCCGCGCTGAGATATAGGCTGGTCAGACTGTTTTGGGTAGATAAGATTTCTGACTTCCTTGTTAAAAATCTCGGTTTTTTCTTCGTTCCCGCCGGAGTCGGCCTGATGCGTTGTCTCGATTTGCTTGCCGACCAGTGGCTGCCTATAGTCGCGGCGTCGGTCATCAGCACGTTTATCATCATTCTTGTCACCGGGCGTATTCATCAGGCTGTGCGCCACAGATTATCACGACGTCATGAACTTTCTCGACAATAAAATATTTCTGCTGGCGCTGACTTTTGTCGTCTTCCTTGCCGCCAGACTCCTTCAGAAGCGCACAGGCTCGCCGTTGCTCAATCCCATACTCGTTTCGATAGCCGTGCTTATCTGTCTGCTGACGGTTTTCGGTGTCGACTATGACACTTATGCCGCAGGGGGCGAGTATATCGATTTCTGGCTCAAACCGGCGGTAGTCGCCCTTGGCGTGCCGCTCTACAGGCAGCTTGAGAATATAAAGAAGCAGATGGTGCCGCTGCTTGCGGCCGAGCTTGCCGGATGTGTGGCCGGCGTGGTATCGGTGGTTTTGCTGGCACGTTTTTTCGGGGCCTCTGAAGAAGTGGTGATGTCGCTGGCGCCAAAGGCGGTGACGACGCCTATAGCTATGGAGATATCGCGTTCGGTCGGCGGTATACCTCCGCTGACTGCCGCGGTTGTTGTCTCGACCGGTATCTTCGGCGGTATGGCCGGCTTCAGAATGGTAAGGATGGGACACATCAAAAGCCCGATAGCGACCGGATTGTCTATCGGTACGGCAGCTCACGCCGTCGGCACTTCGGCGGCAATGGAGCACGGTGAACGTTATGGCGCTTTTTCGTCGCTCGGCCTGATATTAAACGGTCTGCTCACGGCGCTGCTTGCTCCGCTGATCCTGTCGCTGATAGGCGTGGCGGTCTGAGAGAGGGTTAGTTCCAGGTATATTTCTTTTGGTGAGACAGGCGCGAACGGATGATGAGCGCAGCCGATCTGAACGGCCGCATCAACAGAAAGAAGGGTATGGTCAGGCGCAGGGGCGTGAGTGTGAGCGCTGTCATGGCTCCGCGCCATGCGAGTATCACCGTCGTCAGAGCAGCAGCGATAATGATGAGTGCCGCCGAGATGACGGCGATGTTCATCGGAGACATGACAATGGCCGCTGCGGCTGTGCCGAGCAGAATCCAGAGCGCCGGCGCGCCTGATGACATCATCGCTCTCGGACGCCGCCGAATGAAGGTCTCCGTGAAAGTGTGACGCATGGCTATGTCTCTGAAAGTCTTGCTGTAGTCATAGCTGCTGAAATTGACAATCGAGTCATGCGAGAGTTCTAAGGTGCAGTTTTGCGGCGTGGCTATCTCGCTGATGAAAATATCGTCGTCGCCGTAATGGAGATTGAGCGAGCGCGAGAATCCTTTGTTTTTAAAGAAGAGTTCTTTACGGTATGCCAGATTCAGTTCTGTGCCGCGATACGGGTGTCGGTTGGCTGCCGGAGCCAGCCATGCGACGCTGTCGGCCGCATAGTTGAAGATGCGTCGCCGGCGTCCGCGGGCGCGGTCGTCGCCGGGCACCGGGGCGGCGTAGCCCAGCACGATCTGCCTGGCCGGATCTGTGACCATCTGCGATGTCATTGCTCTGAGCCATTTGTCAGAGCCGATGATGGCGGCTACGGTGGTCAGGACTACTACTTCATAGCGGGCGGCCTTGACGCCGAGGGTAATGGCGAGTTTCTTGCGGCTGAGATTGCGGGCACCGTCAGGAGTATGTGTCAGATACAGGTTTCTGTATGCGAGCTGCATGGGCTCGACCGTGTTGCGCACATCGCTTGAGTCGCCTTCGTTGACGACAATGACCTCGAATGCCGCCGGGTAATCCTGGTTGAGGATGACGGGCAGAAGCGATGCAAGGGCGTCAGCTTCGTCCTGGGAGTAGACGATGACGGATACGGCCGGCCATCCGGGGGCGTCGTCGCTGACGGCAGGCATGCTTTCGCAGGCTTTGCGCCGACGGGCTACACGTCTGACAAAAAGGTTGTAGGGCAGGGCGATATAAATTAATGCGGCTGCTGCGACAGACAGCAGTATGGTTGTGGCAGGGTCGATTGACGGGTCGAAATACATATAGATGAATATTGTTTTTGTCAGAAATATAGTGATACAAAGTTACGAAAAATAACTTGTGAAGAGCGCCCGGCAGGTCAAAATATATTGCCTTTGTTGTCTGCGCAGGCCGACGCAGTTTTGGCAGGTAAATTAAAAAGTCTTATCTTTGGGGCCGTGCTGCCGGGAACATGGCTGCTGAATGTTTTTTTGAGCCGCACTGTAATAAAACCGTGTTTTTGTCGTTAAGAAAATAACTATACACAAAAAATTATCGATAATGAATTTTAAATCAGTATTGTTTGGAGCGCTTATTGCAGCGGCCGTGGCGTCGTGCAGTTCTCCCAAGACAGTCTTGCCATATTTTACCGACATCAGCGAAGTAAAAGAAGGCTCGTTACCTTTAGCCGATTATCTGCCCGTGATTAAACCCGACGATGAGCTGCTTATCACCGTGATGTCGTCTTATCCCGAAGCGGCGGCGCAATATAACAGCCCGATGGTTAACCCGGCGAGTAAAGATGTGATTGCGATGACGACGAGTCCGCGTCAGCAGACTTACGTTGTCGACTCGCAGGGCGACATCAATTTCCCCGTTCTCGGCAAGCTCCATGTCGCGGGCCTGACGATTGAACAGCTCCAGCAGGAACTGACCGAAAAGATATCCAAGGACGTTGATGACCCGATGGTGACGGTGACGCTCGTCAATTTCTCGGTTGTAGTCGCCGGCGAGGTCAAGATGCCGTCGAGAGTCAAGGTGACGCGCAGCCGCTACAGTGTGCTCGACGCCCTGGCTGACGCGGGTGATCTCACCGAGTACGGCGAACGCTCGAATGTGCTGCTTGTCAGAGAAGAGAACGGCGAACGCAAGTTTGTCCATCTCGACCTCAACTCGTCAGACCTTCTCACGTCGCCTTATTTTTACCTCAAGCAGAACGATTATATCTATGTCGAGCCCAACGAAGTGCGTCAGGCCAACTCGAAGTATAATCAGAACAATTCGTTCAAACTGACAGTCGTGTCCACAATTGTGAGCGCCGCATCGGTCATAGCGTCGCTTGTAATCGCCTTAACCGTTAAATAACCGAGCAGATGGCAAAGAAAACTAATCCTGATTTTTTCGATATTTCATCGCTGTTTAAAACCTATATGTCGAAATGGTATTATTTTGCCATTTCGGTAGTCGTCTGTGTCGGCCTTGGCTTCGTCTACACCAAGATGAAGCAGCCTGTCTATGAGGTGAGGGCCAATGTGTTGATCGGCAACGACGATGACACGATGCCCGGCATGGGTCAGCTCGGCTCGCTCTTCAGCTCGCAGGGGCCTGTCGACGACGAGCTCTTCATCATCTCGTCGCACACCGTCTACCGCGATGTAGTCAAAAGCCTGAGAATAAACAAACATCATACTGTCAAGACCGGCATTCTGTCGCGTAAGTTCGCTTATCCGCTCTTCCCGGTCGATGTCTATATGGCACCCGGCGTGGCCGACACGCTCTCGGCTACAATCGTTTTCAAGACTGAGATTGACAAGAAGGGCAAGGCTTCGGTCGAGGCCAAAGTGCGCCGCGAGGTCATCGGCGAGGTCGAGGACGCTCCGCTGCCAGTGACTCTCGAGACGAGCTACGGCCGCTTTGTCATCGACACCACCGCCTGTTTCCCCAAGGGCGAGAGCCTGAAGACGACAATCGCCGTCACAGGTTATGACGCCGCTGCCGAAAATCTCGCAGAAGATATCGTCGCCGAAGTCTACAGCAAGAAGAGTAACGTCATCAACCTCGGTATGCAGACCACAAACTCGGGCTACGGCCAGGATGTGCTCAACCAGGTGATGACCCAGTATAACGACCGCGGCGTCGCCCAGCGCAACACTCAGGGAGAGAAGACGGCCGAATTCATCGACAAGCGTCTGGCGCTCATCTCGGGTGACCTCGACGAGGCCGAGAGTGACATTCAGAAATACAAACAGCAGCAGGGCATCGTCGATGTCGCCGCCGAGGCTCAGTATCAGACCCGCCGCCGCGGCGCTCTCGAAGAGAACCTTCTCGCTGTCGAGCTCCAGCACGAAATCGTCAAGCTCACGCTCGACTTCCTCTCAGACCGCGAAAACGACTACAGCCTCATCCCCGTTCCGGGCGGCAACGATACTCCTCCCGAAGGTGTCGGTTCTTACAACGCTCTTATTTTCAAGCGTATGCAGTTGTTGGAATCGGCCAAACCCAATAACCAGGCTGTCAAACAACTCGATAAACAGATTGATGCGATGCGCGAGAATATCATCGCGTCGGCCCAAAAGACATACGAGAATCTTAGCTCGCAGGTCAAAGAGCTGAGAGCCGAGATGAACCGGACTTCGTCGAAACTCGGCAGCATCCCGACCCAGGAGCGCGAGTATCTCAACATGAAACGCCAGCAGGAGGTCAAGCAGCAGCTTTATCTCTTCCTCCTCCAGCGTCGTGAGGAGACCGCTATGCTACTCGCCAATGCCGTGCCCAAGGGCGTCATCGTCGACGAGGCCTATACACTCAACGAGCCTGTCGGCCTCGGCAAGAAAGCCATCCTGCTGATTGCTTTCCTCCTGGGCCTCATCATCCCGCCGGTATTCATTTACATGACCAAGAAGCTCAGAAACAGATTCGAGAGCAGCTCAGAAGCCGAAGAATTTGTCGACATGCCTCTTCTCGGCGAGGTCACCACCGACCGTTCGGGCGAGACTCTTGTCGTCACTCCGACAGCCAAGACGACCAATGCAGAGCTTTTCCGTCTGATGCGCACCAACCTGCTCTTCATACTCAACGATGTCAACGACAAGGTCATCCTTGTGACATCGACCAAATCGGGCGAAGGCAAGTCGTTTGTGTCAATCAACCTCTGCGCCTCGCTGTCGCTGCTTGAGAAACGTGTCCTCCTCATCGGCATGGATATCCGCAAACCGCGTCTGGCCCAGTATCTCGGCATCAATCCGCAGTTCGGCCTCACACAGTATCTGTCGAGCGACCGCATCAGCATCGACCAGATCATCACGCCTGTAGCAGGTCCTGCAGGCTTCGACGTCATCGTCGCCGGCCCCGTGCCGCCGAACCCCGCCGAACTTCTTGCCTCGAAGAAACTCGACGACCTCCTTGCCGAGCTTCGCGGCCGCTACGACTACATCCTCATCGACAGCGCGCCTGTCGGCATGGTCAGCGACAGCTTTACGCTCAACCGCCTCGCCGACGCCACTGTATATGTCTGCCGCGCCGGATTCACCGCTATCAGCGACCTCCGCTTCGCCAACGATGTATATCAGGAAGGACGCCTCAAGAAGATGTCGCTCGTCGTCAACGGCACCAAGACCAAGAAGGGTTACGGCTATGGCTACGGCGAGAAAGAAGATATGAAGTAAAACACTCTTAGATGGCAGACAGCAGGCTGATTTTCAAGAACACGCTCTTCCTGGCCGTCAGAATGCCTCTGGCGCTGACGCTGGGCTTATACACGAGCCGTGTCATACTTGAACAGCTCGGAGTCGTCGATTTCGGCATCTATGCCGTCATAGCCGGCTTCATACTGCTGATGTCGTTTTTCAACAGCGCTATATCGTCATCGATACAGCGCTTCATGAACTTTGAGATCGCGCGCAACGGCGGCAAGGACATGCGTCATGTCTTCGCCGCCGGTTGCCTGTGTATAGTGCTGGTCGCCGCCTGCTTCCTCGTCGTCGCCGAGGCAGCCGGATACTGGTTTATAGAGTATAAGATGTCGGTGCCGCCGGAGAAACTCGCCGACGCGCGTATCGTCTTCCAGCTTGCTTTGGTCGTGGCTCTCGTCGAGCTTTTCAGGGTTCCATATCATGTGCTCATCCTTTCTTACGAGAAGATGAACTTCTATGCCTGGTATTCGATTCTCGACGCCACGCTCAAGCTTGTAATGGCTTTGTGTCTCTGTCTCTTCGGCAAAAACAAGCTCGTCGTCTATGTCTGTATGCTCATAGTGATAGCGCTGATTATCAATTCGGCCTTTGTGTTCTATTGCCGCAAGCATTTCAAGGGCGTCGGTTTCTCGCTTCGAGCTCCTGTCGCTAAGGTCAAAGAGATTCTCGGCTTCATCGGCTGGAATACGATGACGTCGGTATCAGACCTCGCCTATCAGCAGGGCAGTTCGATTATACTGAACATCTTCTTCGGCGTGAGCTACAACGCCACGCTCGGCCTCACCAACCAGGTCAAGCAGGGTGTCACCAACCTGACGCGCAACGTTCAGATTGCGTCAGTGCCTCAGATAACGCAGACCTTCGCCTCGGCCGAGTATGAAGATTTCAAGATGCTCGTGGCGCGCATTTCGCGCATATCCTTCTTTCTGATGCTGTTCATGGGCTTGCCAATTGTTGTCAACGCCGGTGTGCTGCTCGATTTCTGGCTGACAGTGCTGCCGCCCGACATCATCACTTTCATCATGCTCGTCATCGCTTTCTGTATGGTCGACTCGCTGACAGGACCGCTGTGGACGTCAATGCAGGCTTCGGGCAAACTGAAGCTCTATCAGCCGCTCATTTCTGTGATATGGCTGATGTATCTCCCCGCCGCCTATATTGCTTTCAAGTGCGGTATGCCGGCAAGATGGATTATCATCCTTCAGGTCATATTCGACTGTGTCATATTATTTGTCAGAATAATTTTTGCAAAGATATACTGCGGCATAGGCTTCGGCTTCTATTTCAAGGATGTCGTGCTGCCTATCATCAAGGTCGCCGTTGTGGCCGCCGTGCCGACTTATGCCCTCGGCATGCTGCTCGACGGCGCTCCCAAATTTTTTATCACTTCGACCGTGAGCTGTCTGCTTGTCGGTACGGCAATATATTTCTTCGGCCTGGTCGGCAACGAGCGAGAGAAGGTCAGAGAATTTGTTGTCAGAAAAATCAGACGTAACTGAATATATGATAGAGAAATATAAATTTTATAGTACGGTTTTCTTTATCGTCTTCTGGGTGACGGCCTGTTATGGCTTCGTCTCTGAGGAGCTGATGGGCTTTCTCATGAAAGTGCGATCATTGTCCTTTATCGGGGGTGATGCTGTTTTCGTTATGCTCGGGTTGCTAACTATCAGAAACCGTAAGGACTTGTGGGTCGCCGGCACTTTTTTTGCCATTGCTCTGATTTCGACAATTTTTGTCAATCATGAAGGCTACGGTAATATGGCCAACGGCATGCGTGATTTCATCGGTTTACTCTTTGCTGTGCCTGTCTTCCGTTATTTTATTACGTCGAAAAACGGCACTCGCTTCATCAAGTCGTTTGATAAACAGCTGATTGTTTTTCTCTGCCTTCAGGCCGTCTGTCTTGTCTGGCAGTTCCTTAAGTATGGTGCCAACGACCACGGCGGCGGCACTCTCGGTAACGGTGGCTCGGGTACTATATCGATGATTATCTACACCCTGTCGTTCTATCTCGTCTCAAAACGGTGGGATAATGAAAAAAGCTATATAAAAAATCTTCTCGACAACAAATGGTTTATCCTGTTGCTGTTCCCGACATTCCTCAACGAGACCAAGATCAGCTTTATCCTCTTCCTTATGTATTTCGTGCTTCTCGCGCCTATCAACTGGAAGACGGTAAAGCGTGTGTTTCTCTTCTCGCCTTTGATTTTCGTCGGCCTGTTGCTCCTCGGCTGGGCCTATTTCGCTGCTACGAATCAAGACCCGGAAGATTTGCTCACCGGCGATTATTTTCAGGAATATTTTGTCGGCCTCGATCCTGATGAAATCATCGAGGTGGCGCTCAAACTTCAGGACGAGGAGATTGAAGTCGATCCGGATGAGTGGTGGACAGTCGACATACCGCGATTCATGAAACTTTTTGAGCTCCCCGATGCCTTGCATGATACCCGGGGAGGCATGACGCTCGGCGCCGGTCTCGGTCAGTTCAAAGGCGGTACGCTGCTCGATCAGACAAATTTCGGCAAGAAATATAAGTGGCTTACCAACGGCTCGCGTCCCTGGAGCTTCTTCTTGCTGCTTCAATTAGGCTATATCGGACTGATATGGTTTGCATGGGCCACTTTCGTGCAGCTCGATTTTAAACATGAAAACCGTGCCAATGACAAGAACATCAAGATATTCCTGTTGCTTGATATCATATTGATGCTGTTCTATAACGATTCGCTCAGAGTTTTGCCGATGTGTATCGTGCTGTTCTATATAGCGACGATGACGTATCTGGCGCCTCCGGTCAAGAAAACGATTAATCAGGTGCAATCATGATGAAGAAAATTTACCGCGCGATATTACTGGCGTTTTATTATACGGTGCTCTATTGGATGCCGTACAACAGCATGCGCCGTGCCGGAGGCTCGTTGTGGCGTAGGCTTCGTGCGGCAGTGCTTCACGGCGTTAATCCCGCCATTGACAAAACGGCCAATATTGAGCGCATGGCTTATGTAGGCAGCGCGGCGAAACTGTCGCTCGGCAGTCGCTCGAGTCTCGGCCCTCATTTCAAGGTCCATGGCGTAGACCTCACAATAGGACGCGATGTTATGATTGGTCCCGACTTGCTGATTCTCGGCGGAGGCCATCATTTCGACGACCTGTCGCGTCCCATGATCGATCAGGGTGGTATTGGCCTCACGAGTCTGACAATCAGCGACGATGTATGGATAGGAGCGCGTGTCACCATCCTCGCCAAGAATATAACGATTGGTAAAGGTGCCGTTATCGGCGCAGGTGCCGTTGTCGTCAAATCGGTGCCCGACTACGCTATCGTCGCCGGCAACCCGGCAAAAATCATAAAATACAGAAAATAAAGTCGATAAGGTCATTAGCGTCATTAATGTCTTTAACGTCATTAGTCATGCAAACGCCGACCTTAACGACCTTAATGACCTTAATGTCTTTACTCATTTGCCAGGGTCAGCAGTTTCTCGTAAAGTTCGCGCTGGACGTCGTCGGTGTGATAGTCGTCGGCGGTTTTCATTGCTCTCTCTGAGAGGCGAAGCTTGTCGTCTTTACTGAGGGCGCTGAACTCTTCGATTCTGTCGGCTAAGGCGTTGGCATCACCGGTGTCGAAGAGGTAGCCGTTGACATCGTCGATGATGTAGCCCGAGGGGCCGCCGATGCGCGAAGCAATCACCGGCGTTCCCGCCGCCATGGCCTCGATGCCGACGAGGCCGAGACTTTCGGCGCGACGCTCGGTCGGGAAGATAAAGAGGTCGAAACTGCGATAGAGCGCAGGAAGGCTGTCGTGCGACTGCGGACCGATATATTCGACGCAATCGCTGAGCCCCTGTTCTTTAATTGCTGCCTCAAGCTGCTGTGATTGAGCGCCTTTTCCTGCGATTATGCATTGGCAGTCTATGCCGCGCTGACGCAGCTGCGCGACGGCGTCGAGCAGTGTTTTCCAGCCCTTGCCGTGGTCAATGCGCGACACAAAACCGAGTGTCAGGGTCTGTGATGCAGGTGCTTTGGGCTTGTCATAGTAAAATTTAGGCCCGAGACCGCCCGACGGCGACACAAAGATATCGGTGTAATCAATCAGTGCCGGAAATTCCTCGCGCAAAACTTTGCGGTAATATACTGACGGACTGACTATCATCTTCGCCCGCGGCAGCATCGGCGCGGCGATGCTTTTGAGCTTCTTTTTCATGTCAGTTTCGGGGAGCACATCGTCGCCGTGAACGTTGAACACCAATGGCAGGCGCCTCAGCCACGAGGCTATGCGAAGCGGTATCGACGTGAATGTGATTGTATGGACGTAGACGATATCGTAGCTCTTGAAAAGAAGCTTGTAGAGCGTCTTGGCATAGAATGATGCGTATGCCGCCGCTTTTGACACGGCGCCTTTACGTTTGCCGCGGATGGCGACGAGTTCGGTGATGCCGTCGGCATTGCGCCGGCGCGCGTCCTCGACAAAGTTTCTGACAAAAGTGCCGTAGACCTTGTCGGTCTCAGACGGATACATGTTTGAAATGACCAGCAGTCGCATCACTCTTTGCCTTGAAGTTTGCGTATCGCCCTGCGGGCGGCCTTGCAGGCCATCTGATAGGGCTTTATATTGCTGCACAGCCATATATGGTTTGCGGCTCCGCGGCCTATGGTGTCACGCATGACAGGGTAGGAGAGCAACCGGGCATTGACATCGCTCAGCGCTTTGATTTTACGTGCCGCCACGCCGCGCTCGATATAATAGCCCATGTAACGTATGATGTAGCCGTCGTTGTCGCGGCGCATGCAGGGCTTATGGATGTCGACGTAGCCGTGGCACCAGAGGAGAGCTTTGAATTGTAGCGACAGTGTGCGGTCTGTGACACGGACGTGCGAGAGCGATTCGTCGTTGACGTAATAATAATATGAGACGAAATCGACAGTGCAGATTGATGGCTGCCGCTCGACAAGCAGCTGGGTGAGCAGTATACGGTCTTCAGAGTGCGACTGGTTCATGAAGGTCTCGTAGACGTGGCCGTCAAACAGCGAGCGTTTGAAGAGCGAGCCGCAGAGCGAGCATGTAGTCCAGTTGAGTATGGCTTTAAGATATGCGTCAGGACTGTATGCTATAGCGCCGTAGCGTCGGCGACGGGCGCGGAGACCGCGCGAGGTCACCATCTCGAGGTCGCCGACGGTGATATCGGCCCGGCTGTCGCGGGCGGCCCGGTAAAGCCTCTCGAGGGCGTTTTCGGGCAGATAGTCGTCGCTGTCGCAGAAAAAAACATACTCGCCGCGGGCGTTTTCGTAACCTGTTTTGCGAGCCATCATAAGGCCTTCGTTTTTCTCTTTGGTAATGACTCTGACGCGGCTGTCGCGTGAGGCATAGTCGGCAAGAATTGCGGCCGAACCGTCGGGGCTGCAGTCGTTGACGCAGACTATCTCGATGTCGCCGAAAGTCTGATTCAATATCGAATCGAGACAGCGGCCGAGATAGCGTTCGACATTGTAGACCGGCACGAGGACAGATATGATTGTTTTCTCTGACATTTGTTGGTTGATTTTCTACAAAGATAGGCATATTTTTCTTGAAGCATATGCAATAAAAGCTCTGAAACGACGTTTTACAAGTGTTAAGAGGCGTTAACGAGCCTCGATATTTCGGAATATTAAAGACAAGACTATGAATATCAGTTTTTTTGGACTCGGATATGTCGGCTGTGTCGGCTCGGTTTGCTTCGCCAAGCTCGGCCACAGGGTTGTCGGCGTAGATGTGTCTCAGAATAAAGTCAATCTCATAAACGAGGGACGTCCCACAATTATCGAAAAAGACATCGCCGAACTCTGTCGCGAAGTCGTTGACGCCGGCCGTCTGACGGCGACCACTGATGCCGAAGAGGCCGTCAGGGCAACCGACATCTCGTTTGTCACCGTCGGCACTCCTTCGTCGAAAGAGGGACATCTGAATCTCGAATATATCTATAACGTCGCCCGTCAGATCGGTGAGGCTTTAAGACATAAAGACACATTCCACACCGTTGTCATCCGCAGCACCGTCATGCCGGGCACCAACCGCCGCGTCGGCGAGATTATCGCCGAGGCCTCGGGCAAGAAGCGCGACACAGACTTCACCGTCGTCTCGAATCCCGAGTTTCTCCGCGAGGGCAGCTCGGTTCACGACTTCATGAATCCCCCGATCAATCTTGTCGGCACAGACAACGAGCGCGCTCTCGAGCAGATGCGCGAACTCTATAGTCCGATACCGGCCGAGTTTGTCGCCTCAGACATCGAGGTCTGCGAGATAATGAAATATGTCAACAACACCTTCCATGCCTTGAAGATTGTCTTTGCCAATGAGGTCGGCAACATCTGCAAGTCGCTCAACATCGACAGCCACAAGGTGATGGACATCTTCTGCCGTGACCGTCAGCTCAATATATCGCCTTATTATTTCAAGCCCGGTTTTGCTTACGGCGGCTCTTGTCTGCCGAAAGACCTGCTGGCGCTCAAGACTCTCGCCGCCGACCATTATGTCGAGGTGCCTGTCATCAACAACATAGGCCGCAGCAACGAGATACAGAAAGCCAACGCCACCGAGCTTATCTTCAGCCAGCCCTCCCACAAGATCGGCATCCTCGGCCTGAGCTTCAAGTCGGGCACCGACGACCTGCGCTGCAGTCCCATCGTCGATGTTGTCGAAAGTCTGCTCGGCAAAGGCTGCGACATAAAGATTTACGACAAAAACGTCAACCTGTCGAATATCACAGGCACCAACAAAGACTATATCATGGCCCGCATACCTCACCTCCAGCACCTCGTCAGCGGCGACCTCGACAGCGTCGTGGCCGATTCAGATGTGCTTGTGGTGACCAACAAGGAAGCCGAATTCGCCGACCTCCTCGAACGTTATCCCGGCAAAACTGTCATAGACCTTGTCAGAGCCTGGAAAGACGTCTGTTACGACGGCAAATACATCGGTCTGACATGGGGAGATATTAACAAATGCGGTTGCTGATGGATAGACGTATACTCATTGTTGTCGAAAATCTTCCCGTGCCTTTTGATACCCGCGTATGGCAGGAGGCCACGACTTTGGCCGCCAACGGCTATCAGGTGTCGGTGATATGCCCCAAGGGAAAAGGTTATGACAAGGAATATGAATTTCTCGGCGGTGTCCATATCTACCGCCACGACCTACCGGCAGAAGGCAACGGAGCTATCGGCTATGCGCGTGAATATTACTGTGCCCTGCGCGAGGAAATCCGTCTCGCTAAAAAAATATATAAAGAGCGCGGTTTCCATGTAATCCACGGCTGTAATCCTCCCGACGACATCTGGCTCGTGGCGCGTCGCTTCAAAAAATACGGCGTTGACTATGTCTTCGACCACCACGACATCTGTCCCGAACTTTTTGAAGCCAAATTCGGCAAGACATCCGGCCTCCTTTACAAGAGCCAGCTCTGGCTCGAACGTCAGACCTACCGTCACTGCACCTTTGCCTTTGTCACCAACGAGAGCTATCGCCGCATCGCCATCGAGCGCGACGGCATGGATCCCGACAAGGTCATTGTGCTCCGCAGCGGTCCAAAACTCGAGCGCCTCAAGATCTTGCCACCCGACGAGAGCATCAAGCGCGGGCGACGCTATATGGTCGGCTACCTCGGCGTCATAGGCCAGCAGGAGGGCATAGAATATATGCTTGAAGCCGCGCGTTATATCCGCGATACACTCGGTCGTGACGACATTTTCTGGGGTATCGTCGGCGGTGGCCCTCATCTCGAGGCTCTGCGTGCCAAATGTACAGAGATGGGGCTTGACGACATCGTCGAGTTTACCGGACGCGTCTCTGACGAACAGATGCTGCGCTATCTCAACACGGCCGACGTCTGTGTCAACTCCGACGAATACAACGCCATGAACGACAAGTCGACGATGAACAAGGTGCTTGAATATATGGCGCTTGGCAAGCCGGTCGTGCAGTTCGACCTTACCGAAGGCCGTTATTCTGCGGCCGACGCATCACTCTATGCCCGCAAAAACGACGCCATCGACATGGCAGACAAGATTGTCGCCCTTCTCGACGACCCCGCACAGCGCGAAAAGATGTCGAAGATAGGCCGCAGCCGTATCGAGAACGAACTCTCGTGGACACACACAAGCAAGGCCCTCCTCGCTGGCTACGACCGCTATTTCACCGCGCGCGGCCTCTGAAAAATCATCTTATAATGACTGTATTTTTGCCCAAGGGTGGCGGTTACAGAAATCTTAAGGTCTTTAAATTGACCGAGATAATCTGCGATCTCTCGGCCGTCTTTGCGGCAAAATTTATCAGACCTGGCAGCAGAACCCGCGATCAGATTGAGCAAGCTGCCCGCTCGGGTAAACAGAATATAGCTGAGGGGAGCGCGGCGTCGTCGACTTCGAAAGAGACGGAGATTAAGCTGACCAATGTTGCAAAGGCTTCACTTGAAGAACTGTTGCTTGATTATGAGGATTATCTACGTCAGCATAATCTTCCTAAATGGGATAAAAATCATCCGCGCACAGAGCGGCTTAGGTATTATTTGCGTACGCCTGAGTTTGAGCGCAATTCATCCGCGCTTGCCGAGCGAATGAATGCTGAAGAGTTTTGTAATCTATGTATTACGCTGATAAATCAGACTACGTATATGCTCAGACGTCTGATTGAATCGCAGGAGCGTCAGTTTCTTCAAGAAGGTGGCATAAAAGAGCGAATGTTCAAAGCTCGAGTCGACTATCGCAGCGGCCACAGGCCTACGTCTGATAAGTCAGACGAATAGATATGCCAAAGAAGTCAGACCTGTCCGACATGTCAGACCCGTCCGACTTTTTTGTTCGACTTAATCTTCCCAGATCTTTCTGACGACTGAGGCGATGGTGGCGCTGTCGACGCATTTGCCGTCGTGGCGCTTGCCTTTTTGGAAACAGATGCCCGTTACGTCGGGGTCTGAGAGCAATATCCGCACACGTTCTTCAAGTGGTGCGGCGGTGTCGAAGTCGACGACATGGATCAGCGGGAAACGTCGCTTGTCGGTGTTGAAATGGCCGCGGCCGGCGAGCGCATGGATGCAGTAGAGGCTATACAGATATATCTCGCTGATTTTATAGTTGTTGGCAAAACGGTATTTCCAGCCGAACAACGACCCTTTGCCCAGGCGTGCAAGCATTTCCTGAAGGCTGCGGCGCTCGAAGACCATCGGCTGGGTCATGTAAGTCCTTTTTGCCATCGTCTCGACATCGGCGTCGAGGCGGAGGGCCTTTTTTGCCACCCGGCAATAGTTCTCGTGGTATGGCTCTTCCTCGAAGTCACGGCTGTAGAGCATGAACCGCCCGTCGCGGTAAATCGAGTCGAGTCTGAACGGCCGCATGAAGACACACTCTGAGTCGAGGTGCATCACGGCGTCATAGCTGTCGCCGATGACGTCGAAGACGGCGAGCTTGCATATCTGTTGTGCAATCCATTGCCGCACCGGTATCGTCGCCGGCGACACATAGCATTTGTGACCCATGAGCCTGAACGGCAGCTTGAAGAATGTTTTCGGCAACAGCTCAGACTTGCGGTGAATCTTAGCGCGGGCAAAGCGCGGGTCAGACACAAAAAGCCCGTAGTCCTCATCGTTGACGAATATAAAATGGTCAATCGAGTCCGGCACGAAGCGGCTGATGCTCTCGCAGAGCAGGGCGCACTCGTCGATGTCGTGGCGGTAAGTCTGTGTCGATATGGCTATTTGGGGCATTGAGCTATGGTTGATTGGCAATTTGTGTTACAGTGCTTTGTGACCGGCGCCGAATTCTTTGTGCAGGGCTTCGAAGCGTGTGACGGTCTCGGGCGAGTGTTTTGCCATCGAGAGACGGACGCGTTCGAGCGGTTTCTCTTTCATGTCGCCGCTCTTCGAGAAAAATTTGTCGGCATAGCAGACAAGACGCTCGAGCAGTGTGCGCGGCATATAGTCGCCCGGCGGGAGCGGCAGATTCATCGTGGCGATGTCTTCAGCCGAGATGCCGGCGCCGGTGTGGCGTTCGGCGACGCGGGCAATCTCTTCCGGAAATCCGGCCTCGCGTATCATGCGCGCGCCTATTACGCCGTGACGCAGATATGGCTCCGAGCCGTGGCAGTCAATGCCGGGGGCGTCGGTGGCCACGATACCGATGTCGTGGAGCATAGCAGCAGCCTCGACCGTTGACTCGTCGAGGTCAAGGCCGAGGCTGCGTGATATTTCCAGAGCTTTGTCTGCGACCTGACGCGAATGTCTGACGAGAATCTCGCGCCGGCGTGTCTCCGGCGCGTAATAGCGGTCAATCAGTTCGTTATAGTCAGGCATCAGTCGATGATAGTGTTCCAGCCGTGAGTGTCAGGCTCTTCGCCAAGGCGTATGGCGTTGAGTTTGTTATAAAGAGCCGTGGTGACAGGGCCCGGTTTGCCGTCTTTCGATATTATATATTTTGTGCCTGTGTCAAGGTCGTCAATCTCGCCGATGGGGGAGGCTACGGCAGCCGTTCCGCAGGCGGCGGCTTCGGTGCAGTCGGCGAGTTCGTCGGCGGTGATATGGCGGCATTCGACGCCTATGCCCATGTCTTGGGCCAGATTCTGAAGGCTCATGTTGGTTATCGAAGGCAGAATCGAGTCGGAAGCCGGAGTGATATATTTGCCGTCTTTGATGGCAAAGAAGTTGGCCGGACCACATTCGTCGAGATATTTCTTCTCTTTCGGGTCGAGATAGAGCACGGCCGAGTATCCGAGCGAGTGGGCGCGTTCGCCGGCCGAGAGTGAGGCGGCATAGTTGCCGCCGACTTTCCAGCGGCCTGTGCCGCGTGGGGCCACGCGGTCATATTCGCGCATGATACATATCTTTGTGTTGGCAAAACCTTCTTTGAAGTATGGGCCGACGGGTGTCACCATGACGATGAAGAGATATTCGTCACCGGGTTTGACGCCGATGCGCGGTGACATGCCGATTTCGAGCGGGCGTATGTAGAGCGACGCGCCGCTGCCGTAGGGGGGCACAAAGCGCCGGTTGAGTTCGACGGCTTTGACACACATCTTGTTGAACAGCTCTTCAGGTATGGGTTCCATCATGATACCCTTGGCGGATTCGCGTATACGCCGGGCGTTTTCTTCGAGACGGAAGATGCGTATCTTGCCGTCGGCGCCCATGAAGGCTTTCAGTCCCTCGAATATTTCTTGTCCGTAGTGCAGGGCCGTGGCGGCCATGTGGATGTTTATTGTTTCTGATGTCGAAACCTCGATTTCTCCCCATTTGCCGTCGCGATAATAGCAACGGACGTTGTAATCTGTCGGGAAATAGCCGAAAGGCAGTTTGCTCCAGTCAGGATTATTCATTTTTTTACGTTTGGTTTATAGTCTTGCAAAATTAACCATTTATTCACAATAATAAAAACTAAATAATGCTGAATATGTTCGGGAGCGGCTGCGGGCATGCGGAAAAACAGACAGACGTCGTCGCGACGTCTGTCTGTTTTGTGAATGTTGCTTGTGTAACTTTATGCTTTTGATTGCTATTATTGCGGATTTAGTTTTTTCGTGGGAAAGATTTCAGTATATCTTTGTTGTTATGACGTGCCAAAATTAATCTGATGATGTTTCGATTGTGTTACATTCGGGTTAATTTTGCGATACAATGTCGGCGCGTGGTAAAATGAAAGCATTATTTGTCTCAGTTGCCGGCTTTAGGCAGTGTGAAAGTAAACTGCAGACCGCCTTCGGGACGGTTTGATATTTCGATTGTGCCGCCGTGGGCGAGAACGGTGTTCTGTACGATAGGCAGTCCGAGACCTGTGCCCCCGGCCTTGCGCGTGCGGCCCGAATCGACGCGGTAGAAGCGGTCGAAGAGGTGGGGTAGGTGCTCTTCACCGACGCCTATGCCGTTGTCGTAGAAGGCAAATGTATAGAATTTTGCATCCTCGCCGATTATCTTTATGCCGCATTCCGTACCCTTTGAGTGGAGCCGGGCATTTTTCACGAGATTGTTGAGCATGCCGGTGAGCAGGTTGAAGTTGCCGTTGACGCGGCAGTTGAGCGGTATGTCATAGACAAACGAGAGATCGCCGATGATGCCCGATTCGGTGCAGTCGCTGACGACAGAGTAGACGACATCGTGGAAATCTATTTCTTCCGTGTTGATGATTGAAGACGCTTCGTCGAGGCGTGTCAGCGACGAGACGTCGTTCATGAGATTGACGAGCCGGTTTACGTGTTCCTGAGCTTTGGTGATAAAACGGTCGCGGGCTTCAGGTTCCATATCGGGGTTGTCGACGATTGTGTCGAGATAGCCCTTGATGACGCCGACCGGGGTTTTAAGCTCGTGGTTGATATTGTTGGTGAGCTGACGTTTTAATCTCGCTTTTTCGTTCATGGCATGCAGGGCCACGTCATGCTCGCGCTTGGTGTTTTCGAGCGCCTGGGTCAGATTATTGTGCAGTCGCGCTATCTGTCGTGTGATTTCGCCAAGCTCGTCATGGGGTATTTTTGATATGTCGGGCTTATAGTTGCGGTCGTTGGCCGCATTTGTGGCGAAGTCACGGAGTATTCTGACGTTTGTGCCGAGATATCGGGTTGTGTAGTATGACAGCACCGTCAGTATCACGGCGATGATAACGACCACGACCCAAATTTTCGGGTCGGGAATACTTGCCTTGCGTATCAGGTCGTTGACGGGGACGACGGTGAGTACTTCGAGGCGTCCGTCGTCGCTCGACGTGGCTTTATAGAAGAAATAGTCGACATTGTGGTCGCTTTCCTGACCTATTGCCAGATCATCTTCGCCGGGTGTGTTTGTCAGACCCGCGTCATGGCTGATTTCATCGTCGCTTAGGCTGACAATCTCGCCTATATTATAGATGAGTGATTTGTCTTTGTAGACTGAGATGCGTATCGACTCATACTCGGGCATCTTTTGAAAGCTCATGCTGACAAATTTGAAGTATGCCTGAGGGTTGGTTTCTGTCTGGTAGGCGTCGATGATTCGATCGTTGATCAGCGACAGCTGGGCGCGCAGTTTATCGGCCTGGTAGTTGCGTTCTTTGTTTGCCTGCCAGAGCGCCATACCGATAATCAGCGCCCAGATGGTCGTGATCAGCGGTATGAACAGACGCCATTGATAACTAATGTGTTTCTTTAAAACCATAACCGAACCCCTGACGTGTCACGATATTGTTGCCGTAGTCGGC
The DNA here is from genome assembly GCA_902493335.1 of uncultured Porphyromonadaceae bacterium. Taxonomy (GTDB): domain Bacteria; phylum Bacteroidota; class Bacteroidia; order Bacteroidales; family Muribaculaceae; genus CAG-873. The sequence continues at coordinate 22,959 of CABUPJ010000010.1, read as the reverse complement.
GAGTTTTTTGCGTAGGCGGGTTATGTTGGTGTCTATAGTGCGGTTTGTTACCACAACATCGGCGCCCCAGACCTGTTCGATTATCTCTTCGCGCGAGTAGATGCGGTTGCGGTGCGTGAGGAAAAACATCAGAATGTCAAACTCTGTGCGTGTGAGCTGCACTTCCTGACCGTCGAGATAGCACAGTTTCTCGTTCTGGTCTATTTTCAGAGCCTTATAGCTGATGTCGGGCTTGTAGATGCTGTCGGCTGCATCGGTTTCGGCTATCGTGCGTGTGATTGCCGAACGGCGTAGCACTGCGCGCACACGCGCAAGTATCTCGCCGATGACAAACGGCTTGGTGACATAATCGTCGGCGCCTATATTCAGGCCCATGACTTTTTCGTCTTCGTCGGTCAGCGCCGAACAGAATATGATAGGGGTATGCTCGGTTTCGGTCACGTTGCGCACACGTTTTGCAAAATCGAAACCGCTGAGTGTGTCCATCATGATGTCGACGAGGAAAAGCGAGTATTCGCCAAGATTCATATCGAGGGCTTCTTCGGCGCTGTAGGCACAGTCGACCTCGTAGCCTTCTTTCTCAAGATTGAATTTGAGAATTTCGCAGATTGATTCTTCGTCGTCGATAACTAATATTTTTACTCTCATTGTATCAGTGTAATGCCTTCCGGCCTTGTCGTTTTATTATTTTAGCTTTTGCGAAATTACGAAAAATATAAGACAAAGAATGTGTTACTAAATGTTAATTCACCGTTTTGTAAAAACTTTTTGCTCTCCTCCGTGTTATCATGTCATAATTACTATATTTGCATTGTGTTTTTCATGGTATTAGATTTAAGGTTAAAGAATTTTCGGGCTTCGTGAGAAGCCCGATTTTTTTTTTGTCGTGCTCAGGTTAAATTTCTCTTTGCAGATTTAAGAAATATTTATAATTTTGCGACGGCATAAAACATACCGCAGTCACTACAATCTATTTTAAAAACATCAAACATTCATCACAGCTATGCCGATTATTGAATTAAAGGACATTAACAAGACCTATCAGGGAGCTGTGCCTTTGCACGTGCTCAAGGATATCAACCTTGAGATTGAGCGTGGCGAGCTTGTGTCGATCATGGGGTCTTCAGGCTCCGGCAAGTCGACACTGCTCAACATTCTGGGCATCCTCGACACCTATGATACCGGCGAGTATCATCTCGACGGTGTGCTGATTAAAAATCTAAGTGAAAACCGTGCGGCCGAATTGCGAAACCGCATGATCGGCTTCGTTTTCCAGTCGTTCAACCTCATCAACTACAAGAATGCGATAGAGAATGTCGCCCTGCCTCTGTTCTATCAGGGAGTCTCGCGCAAGAAACGCAACCGTCTGGCCATGGAGCAGCTCGAGCGCCTCGGCCTGGCCGACCGCGCCCATCATCTGCCCGGCGAGCTCTCTGGCGGTCAGAAACAGCGTGTCGCCATCGCCCGATCGCTAATCACCAATCCGTCGATAATCCTCGCCGACGAGCCTACCGGCGCTCTCGACAGCAAGACCTCGCACGACGTCATGCAGATTTTCCGCCAGCTCAACGACGAAGGCATGACAATCGTCATCGTCACTCACGACCCCGGTGTAGGCGAGCAGACAAACCGCATCATCCGTCTCGTCGACGGCCAAATCACCCACCGGCCATGACAGACCTTATAAGAGAAATATTGCAGACCCTGCGCAACAACAAGCTGCGTACGGGTCTCACCGGCTTTGCCGTGGCCTGGGGCATTCTGATGCTCGTCGTCCTTGTCGGCATGTCGAAGGGCGTCCTCACCTCTTTCGAGAGCGACGCAGCCGAAGGGACATCCGACAACGTCAACATCTGGGGCGGCAACACCTCGATGCCTTATCAGGGCTACAAGGAGAACCGCTGGATTCGTCTCAAGGCTTCTGACATCGATGTCCTCGAGTCTGAGCTCGGCGACCGCATGAAGGGCGCCACGGCGACAGTGTCGATAGACACGGCGGTGATTTCGACCCCGACCGACTATATCACCGGCGGCCTCTATGGCGTCTTCCCTGAAATGGAAAAGACCGGACGCATGAAAATCGCTCACGGTCGCTTTATCAACCGCCGTGACATCGACGAAGCGCGACGCGTGCTTGTCATCTCAGAGTCAAATGCCAAAATACTTTTCGGCGACGCCGAGAAAGCCATAGGCCGTCCCGTCAAATCGATGCAGCTCGCTTTTACCGTTGTCGGCGTCTATTCAAACGAAGGCAATACGACCAACTACGCGCCTTTCTCGACCGTCAACGCCATCAAAGGCGACGGCGGCTACATCAATCAGATAAGACTCAACGTCTCTAACCTCACAACCGAGGAGGAAGGCCTTGAGTTTGAGAAAGACGTGCGCGTGACGATGGGACGCATCCATCAGTTTAACCCCGACGACGAGAGCGCCATATGGATATGGAACCAGTTTGTCAACCATCTCACCATGGGTGGCGCCTTCAGGATTCTCAACATGGCGATATGGATTATCGGCCTCTTCACCATGCTGTCGGGCATCATCGGCGTCAGCAACATCATGTTTGTCTCTGTACGCGAGCGCACCCATGAGATCGGCATCCGACGTGCCATCGGCGCCAAGCCGCGGAATATCCTCGTGCAGATTATCCTTGAGAGTGTTTTCATCACCGCCCTGTTCGGCTATATAGGCATCTTCCTCGGCATCCTTGCCAACGAAGGCATAGCCATGGCTTTCAGCGGCAGTGATTTCATCAAAGACCCGACGGTCGACATACGTCTCGCGCTCTATGTCACTGTCGTGCTGATAGTCTCCGGCGCTCTCGCCGGCCTCTTCCCGGCTCTCAGAGCCTTGAAGATCAAACCGGTCGAAGCTTTACGTGACGAATAATCAACCCTTCTGAATTCAACAGTCATGATCAATCCTATATTTGACATAGAAAACTGGAAGGAGATATTCGCCACTCTTTCCCGCAACAAGACAAGAACATTCCTGACAGCCTTCGGCATCTTCTGGGGTACGGCCATGCTCGCCATGCTCCTCGGTGGCGCTGACGGTCTCAAGGCGCTGATGTCAAAACAGTTCGATGGTTTTGCCACAAATACGGCCTTTGTCTGGGGCAATCAGACCTCCATGCCTTACAAAGGCTTCAAGAAAGGCATGTACTGGAGCCTCGATACCGAAGACCTCGAGCGTGTAGGCAAGATTCCCGGCGTCAAAGACGCCACCGGCTCGATGTCACACTGGGGCATGACCATCACCTACGGCCGCCAGCGCTCGTCGAGCGGTCTTATGGGTGTCATGCCGGCTTACACCGAATTCATGCACCCGATAATCGTCGAAGGCCGCTTTATCAACGAATCAGACGAGAGCGCAGCCCGCAAGGTCTGTGTTCTCGGCAAACGCGTCGCCTCGACCCTTTTCGGCGCAGAGTCGCCCCTCGGCAAGAATATCTCGGTCGGCGGCATATATTATAAAGTGGTCGGCGTCTGTGAGGCCCGCTCGGAGATAACCGTCAACGGCAATCTCAGCGAGTCGGTCATCATACCGCTTTCGACCATGCGCAAGGCTTTCAACTACGGCGACGCCATCGGCCTGATGATGCTGATCGCCGAAGACGGCTATGACTTCAAGGACCTCGAGGAGCCGATCAAACGTGCCATACGCCAGAACCATCCGATTCATCCCGACGATGCCAAGGCAATCGAGTTCATGAACATATCCGAGATGTTCGAGATGATTAACAATCTCTTCCTCGGGCTCAGCATTCTCGCCGGTTTCGTCGGCTTTGGCACCCTGCTTGCCGGCATTATCGGCGTGGGCAACATCATGTGGGTCATCGTCAAGGAGCGCACGACCGAGATCGGCATACGTCGCGCTCTCGGCGCCAAACCGCGTGACATCATCGTCCAGATTCTCTCCGAGGGTGTCGTGCTCACCTTCATCGCCGGCGTCGCGGGCATATGCTTTGCTACCGGAGTGCTCGGCGGGGTCAACTATCTGATGACGCTACAGGGCAATCCCGCCGGATTTCAGCTCAGTTTCGGCATGGCGGTCGCCATCACAGCCGTCTTTGCCGTGCTCGGCACCGCCGCCGGCATCATCCCGGCAGTCAAGGCCATGCGCATCAAACCTATCGAAGCAATCAATGATAAATAAACAACAGGTAAATAATAAACAATCTATATAAAATGAAAAAGTTTTTTCGCATAGCGCTCTGGACCATCGTAGCGCTGATTTTCGTCGGAACATTTGTCTACCTCTACAAAAACTCACAGGACAAGCCGACTGTTTATGAGACCGTCCGTCCCCACATCGGCACTATCGAACGTACGACACTTCTCACCGGTAAAATCGAGCCGCGTGACGAAATCGACATCAAACCCCAGATTTCGGGCATCATCGCCGAAATCAATGTCGAGCCGGGCGACCGTGTCAAAGTCGGCGACGTCATCGCCCGAATCAAGGTCATCCCCGAGGAAAGCCAGCTTTCGGCCGCCGAAAACCGTGTCGAGGTCGCCCGTCGCAATCTCGAGCTTCAGGAGAGCAAATATAAACGCACGTCAGAGCTGTATGAAAAGAAATTCATCAGCCGCGAGGAATATGAAGAAGGCAGCAATGCCGTCGAGAACGCCCGCATCGAACTCAACTCGGCCCTCGACGCCCTCTCTATCGTCCGCGACGGTGTCTCGGTCACCAACGCCCAGCAGAGCAACACCCTTGTGCGTTCGACAATCGACGGCATCGTGCTTGCCGTTCCTGTCAAAGAGGGCTCGTCTGTAATCCAGGCCAATACCTTCAACGACGGCACGACAATCGCTACTGTCGCAGACATGCGCGACCTGCTCTTTGTCGGCAAAGTCGACGAGACCGAGGTCGGCATGCTCGCCATCGGCATGCCGCTGACCGTCACTGTCGGTGCGATTGACGGTGTCAGCACCGAGGCTACGATTGAATATATCTCGCCGAAGGCCAGCGAAGACAACGGCGCCAGCACATTCGAGCTCAAGGCCGCCCTTGTGCTGCCCGACAGCATCACCATGCGCTCGGGCTACAGCGCCAACGGTTCGGTCATTCTCAACCGTGCCAAAGACGTCGTTGCCGTGCCCGAGAGTGTCATCGAGTTTGAGGGAAGCGACAGCTATGTCTACATCCTCACCGATTCGGTCGACGGACAGAAGTTTGACCGTCGCAAGATCGAGACCGGCATAGGCAACGGTCTCGACATAGAGGTTAAAAACGGTGTCGACACCACTGTCGTGCTTCGCGGCGCCGAGAAAAAATAACCCTCAGACATAAGAAGATATGAAACAGTTGCGTAAAACCGTTCTCGCCGCGCTTGCCCTTGTCTGCGGCGTCGCCGCCAATGCCGGGACCTGGACTCTCGAAAAGTGTATCGACTATGCTCTGACAAATAACCTTACCGTGCGCAGCCGCGCTCTCGAGGTCCGGAATGCCGAACTCGATGTCACGGCCGCAAAAGACGCCTTTCTGCCCGAAGTGGGGCTGTCGGCGTCGCAGTCATTCAATCTTGGCCGCGGCCTCACCTCTGAAAACACCTATGCCGACCGCAACACGAGTAATTTCCAGTGGGGTGCCAATCTGAGTGTGCCTCTCTTCCAGGGGCTCGGCAACGTACGCCGGCTCGACTACGCCAAGGCTTCGCTTCTTGCTGTCGTCGAGGAATTCGAGGCTGCGAAGGAAGACGTCACGCTCAACGTCATCGCCCAGTATCTCCAGGTGCTCTACTGCAACGAGGTCTACAAGGTCGCTCTCGAGCAGATAGAGCTGTCAGACTATGAGCTTAAACGTCAGCAGGCTCTGCTCGAGGCCGGCAAAGTGCCTGAAATCGATATGCTCAACGCCCGTTCGCAGCTCGCTCAGGACGAGCTGTCGGCCACAACAGCCAAGAATGACTACACTCTTGCCCTCGTCGACCTCGCGCAGCTGCTGCGCCTCGACGACATCGAAGGCTTCGAGGTCGCCTCGCTTGACGACGACAACGTGCTGATGCGCTCGGCCGACGAAGTCTTTGCCAACGCCAAACTCAACAACAGCTCGGTAAATGCCGGACGTCTGCGCATCGCCGCCGCTGACAAAAACATCCGTGTCGCCAAATCGGGCTATATGCCCAGGCTGTCGTTTACCGCCGGCATCGGCAGCTCATATTATACGGTCAGCGGCTTCAATAACGACAAGTTCGGTCACCAGATGAAGAATAACTTCAGCACCTACTTCGGCTTCAACCTGTCGATACCTGTCTTCGACGCCTTCTCGACGCGTAACAATGTCCGTCGCGCCCGGGTCAGCCGTCTTTCGGCCGAGCTGCAGTATGAGACAGCCTGCGACAATCTTTACAAGGCTGTCCAGCAGGCCTATTATTCGGCCCTCGGCGCAGCCAAGCGGCTCGAGTCAAGTACAGTCGCCGAAGACGCCACCGAAAAAACCTTTGCTGCCACCCGCGAGAAATATAATCTCGGTCGCGCCACTCCGACCGACTACGAGACAGCCAAGAACAACTACCTCCGTGCCGTCAGCGACCGTGTCCGCGCCAAATACGAATACATGCTCCGCACCCGCATTCTCGACTTCTATAACAGCCACTGAATCAATGCACAATGCACAATTTATAATTCACAATCTTCAGGCTATTAATTGTGCATTGTGCATTTTGCATTGTGCATTCCGCCAAAGCGCGAAGATGTGAGCGTTGTCGTCGTGTCGCCGCGTGCGACGACCAGGAGGGCCTCGCAGCTGTCGAGACGCTCGATCATCGCGAGGGCCGCCTCAGGCTCCATCGCCATACAGGCCGTGGCCAGAGCGTCGGCAGTCAGACAGCGTGGGGCCGTCACGGTGGCGCTGAGAGTAGGGCGGCGTGCCGGCCGACCCGTCAGCGGGTCGATGGTGTGGCCGATGCGTCCGGCCGATGTGTCGCGGTAGTTGCGGTAGTTGCCCGACGTGGCGACGGCACCTCCGGAGAGACTGATGATATCGAGGCGCTCGTGTATGACGCTGTCGGCCGACTCGACAGGCGCATCAATCTGTATGCGCCACGTCCCGGCCGTCGCCGGATGCCCCGAAGCACGCACCTCGCCGCCGATTTCGACCATATAGTCGCTGACGCCGTTGCGTTCGAGCATTTCGGCCACGAGGTCGACGCCATAGCCTTTTGCTATGGCCGAGAAATCAAATGACGTTGACGGAGATTTTTTTATTACACGGCAGCCGTCGATGCGGCAGCTGTCGATGCCCACAGCCTTGAGGGCTTCGGCAATGGCAGCACTGTCGGGTATCGTGGCGCTGTCGGTCTTGCGTCGCCCGAAACCCCATAGGTCGATGAGCGGCCCTACCGTCGGGTCAAAGCGGCCTCCGCTTGCTTTGGCTATGCGTCGCGACTCGTTGAAGACATAGATGAAATCTGCCCCTACGCTGTCGCTCACGCCGGCGTTGACAAGCGACACTGTCGACGACGGCTCGAACATCGACAGCCCGGCGTTGACACGGTTTAGTTCGTGTTGTATCGAATCCTCGAGGTTTTGACTGCCGCCGTATACAATATGGTAGCTCGTATTCCAGATAATGCCGCTTATTGTCGTATATTTTTGCTCACAGCTTGCAAAAATCAAAATAAAAATATAAATTAGCGGCAGTAATAATAATTTTCGTCTCATTGGCGTGAAATTTTTTTCAAATATACGAAGAATATATAAAAGTCGGGAACTTTTCAGGCCCGGCGTTGTTTAAGAGTGTAAACAGTAACTATTAACCTTTAACCACAAGACATCATGCAACGCTCTTTTATTTTTTTAGCCGACGGATTTGAAGAAATCGAAGTCATCACCCCCATTGACGTTATGCGCCGTGCAGGCCTTGATGTCAAGACTGTATCTATAACCGACAGACATGACGTCACCGGTGCTCATGGCGTGACAATCAAAGCCGACCTCACTTTTGCCGAGGCCGATTTCGAGGGCGCTGAATGGCTTATCATACCAGGCGGTATGCCCGGTGCCGTCAACCTACATCAGTCTGAGGCTCTTGGCACACTGTTGAAGACCCATGCAGCCGCCAATGGCAAGATTGCCTCTATTTGCGCCTCACCCGCTGTCGTTCTCGCTCCTCTCGGTCTGCTTAAAGGCAAGGAAGCGACCTGCTATCCCGGCATGGAATCCGGCCTTAAAGAAGGTGAGGCAGTCGTCCGCGATGTTCCCGTAATGGCTCTTGACCGCATCATCACCGCCAACGGGCCTGCCTCGGCCATGAGATTCGCCCTCGCCATCGTTGCCAATTCGCTCGGCGATGCCGCGGCCCAGCAGGTCGGCGGAGGCATGCTTTACTATCCCAAAAGCATGAATTTTTACTTCTAAGATAGAAAAGATAGAATGATAGAGAAGAGGAGTGTCGCGACAGTGCGCCGCTCCTCTTCTCATTTTGAAAGACGGTCGATGACAGCTGCGGCATACTGCCGTCCGACAGGAACGACGGCGCCTCCGGCGAGCTTGACATCCTGGCGTGTATAGCTTCGTATCTTTGACACCGACACGATAAACGACCGGTGGATGCGTATAAACTGATCTTCGGGCAGCATGGCAAGGAAATCTTTCAGCAGCACGCGTGACACGGTACACTCGCCCGAGAGACGGTATATCCTCGAATATCGTTCGATAGCTTCGACATAGAGTATGTCGTCGAGCGGTATCGTCACGTTGTTGTAATCCTGTTTGACGACGATGCTGCGCCGCGATGACGCGTTTGGAACCGATTCGCCCAGCCGGCGCATGGCTTTGCCTATGGCGGTGACAAAACGGCTGTAGGCAAACGGTTTGTGCAGATAGTCGACAGCGTCGAGGTTGAAACCTTCGATGGCATACTGCAGATAGGCCGTTGTGAATATGACGCACACTCCCCCGGGTAGCCGCGAGGCGATGTCGAGCCCGCTGATATTTTCCATCTCGATATCGAGAAAAACGATGTCAGGTCGGTACGACTCGATGGCGGCGATGCCTTCCGACGGGTCTGAGTAGCTTTTAAGTTCAATGCCGCCGTGACGTTCACAGAATTTCGCGATGACGTCGAGAGCGAGAGGCTCGTCGTCGATGGCGGCGCATCTGATCAGTTTTTCCATAAATCGATTTTAAGGTTGACGTAAAAGGTATTGCCGTCTTCGACGGTCTCGAGACTGTGGCGTCCCGGATATAGGCCGCGCAGACGGGCCCGGCAGTTTTCTATGCCTGTGGGCAGTTCGTCTCGGAACCGGGCCGCGTGTTTCATTATGCTGTTGCGGGTGCTGAATTCAAGATGTCCGTCTTTAAGACTCAGGGAGATATTGATGCGGCAGTCATGGCTCGGCGACGCGCCGTATTTGAACGCGTTTTCGACAAATGTCAGCATCAGCATCGGAGGTATCTGCGTGTTCTCGTTGTCGACGCTGTGCCGCCATATAACCTCTGTGTGACTGTTCAGGCGTATCTCCTGCAGGTCGATATAACTGCCTATATAGTTGATTTCGTCTTTTATGGCCACGGTCTCGTTGTCGATGGTGACATATGTATATTTGAGTATGTCGGTAAATTTAATGAACGCGTCTTCGGCTTTCTCAGACGTGCCTATGACAAGACTGTAGAGCGAGTTGAGTGTGTTGAAAAGAAAATGCGGACTTATCTGGGCCTTGAACACCGCCAGTTCGGCGCGGTTGCGCTGGGCTTCGATGCGCCGTTTCTGCAGCTGCTGGTTATATAGCTCGGTGACGAGCGATGTTGTCAGAGAGTAGGCCATTACGAGCGAGAACATAAGCCACATGCTCAGTTCGACACCCCAGTCGCGTATGCGTGTATGGTATTTGCTCAGATTCGGGGTGACGAAGTCGAGGCTCGGCAGCGGATAGAGCGTCAGCACGAAGTTGCAGGCCGCGAGGATGCTGAAAATCAATATCAGTTCTTTGTATCTCTTTGCGATGAAGAGTTGCGGCACTTTGAAGTGTTTGAGCGTGAAATAGCTGCCGTATAGAAATGCCGAGGCAAGCAGAAAAAAGACCGTATAGCGGGTGAGCCATTGTCCTGCCGGCCCGAAGAGCAGCAGAATCGGCATCAGCACGATACAGAAGAAAAGGTCGATGATCAGCGATATTTTGTTTTCTACCGATTTCATGCTGCAAATTTACGTCTTAAGCATTAATCGGGCAATTGTGTTCGTTGACATATTGGCGCCGTTTATTGACAGACCATGCGTTTTTTTGTGAAAAATAGATTACTTTTGTTCTGCAAAAGATTGTGAATATGAGATTTTTTGTTGTCAGTCTTCTTTTGATGGCTTTGGCCTTGTCTTCGTGTCGTGAGAAAAACGACGGCGGCAACAGCATGACTCTTGTCGACGCATCGCGGCAGGAGCTTGTCACCGCTCTTGAAGAGCGCGACAGCCTGCTCAGAATAGTCAAGGACATCTCGCGTTCTGTCAATCAGATAAAACGGCTTGAGCATCTTGTCTCTGAAGCCGGTAACAATCCCGGTGAAGATATGTCGGCTAACGCGCGCCTGGTCGCCGACATCAGAGCCGTCAGGCTTACACTCGATCTGCGCAGACAACAGCTTGCCGTGCTTGAAGAGAAACTTCAGAACTCGGGCTTTTATACAACCGAATTGCGCGAGGTCGTCGACGAGCTTCGTCACAGCCTCGAATCCCAGTCGTCGGAGATCAACCGTCTGCGGGCCATGCTTGTCGAAGCCAACGAGCGCATCGGCAGTCTTTGCGATGCCGTCGACTCGCTTAGCACGACGGTCATTTCTGTCAGCAGCGAGCTTGACGAGGCACAGACCGTGTCGAGCAATCTCGAGACAGAGCTGAACGCCTGTTTTTATGCTGTCGCCCCTAAATCAGAGCTCAAGAGACATAATGTCATCGAGACATCGTTTCTGCGCAAGACCAAGATTCTTAAAAGCGATTTCGACAAAGATTTTTTCAGCACAGCCGACAAGCGGACACTCGACAGTGTGGCCCTCGGCCCGGGCAAACCGCAGATCCTTACCAGTCATCCCTCGTCGTCATATGAGATTGTTGACCGCGACGGAGGCAAGATGCTGCATATTACCGATCAGGCGTCTTTCTGGCGCACAACCAACTTTCTCGTCGTACAGACCGACTGACCGTCTGTTGTCAGATTCAGGCTGTCTGTTGACATAGGCTTGCGAGGCCGCATGCGGCGTTATACATTTGCGCCATAATGCAATGATATCCTATGAAAGTTGTTTGTTGTTTATCTATTGTTTTTATGCTGCTGTGTGTTTGCTCGGCTGCCGCCTCGGAAACGGGTTTGCAGCCGGGCGGCATTCACGGCTGCGTGACCGGACATGACGGCGAACCGCTCGTCGGCGTGTCTGTGAAAGTGACCGGCGACGTGTATTCGTCGGCAATTACCGATATTGACGGCAATTACAGCCTCGGGGTCGTCCCTGCGGGCAGCCGCATCATGTTTGAATATATCAATTGTGTGCCGGCATCGTTAATTGTCACCGAGGGCAATGACCGCTATGATATATCGCTGAAAGAACAAAGCTCGCAGCTCGACGAGGTCGTTGTTGTCGGCTATGCCACTCAGCGCAAGGTCGATCTCACAGGCTCGGTAGCCTCTGTAAGTAAGGCCGCTTTGGCCGACCGCCCGATAACCAATGCGACAAACGCTCTTGCCGGTCTTGCGCCGGGACTCACAGTGACGAATTCGGGCGGCAACACACCGGGCTATGAGTCGCAGAGCATTGTCGTGCGAGGTCTTGGCACACTCAACAATTCGGCTCCGCTGGTAGTTGTCGACGGCATCACCGGTGTGGCCGTCAGTGACATCAATCCTCAGGATATCGAAAGCATATCGGTGCTTAAAGACGCCGCTTCGTCAGCTATCTATGGGTCGAGGGCTGCCAACGGTGTGATACTCATCACCACGAAGCAGGGCGGTATATCTTCGCCGAGGCTCACATATAGCGGCAACATCTCGTTCGAGACCGTCGCGCGCCGTCTTAATCTTGTCACAGACTATGCCGACTTTATGGAGATACAGAATGCCGGTCTTGTCGCCAACGGTCAGGCTCCGAGGTTCTCCCGCGGAAAGATCGAGGAGTGGCGCAACGACGCCGGCCGTAATCCTACTATATATCCGAACACCGACTGGCAGGATCACATCTACCGCAACCCCTCGGTCGTCCAGAATCATAATCTCTCTGTCACGGGCGGCGGCAAAAAGGCGCGCTACAATCTGTCTTTCGGCTATGTCAACAATCCGGGCATGATATATTATACAGACTATGAGCGCTATCAGCTGCGCTCTAATGTCGATGTCACGGTAAAGCCATGGCTGAATGTCGGTACGAATATATTCGGCTATATCGACAAAAACAATCCTTCGTCAGAGAATGCTGCCGCCGGCGGTGACGTCATTTTTGGCTCGGGGGCCTTCAACACGGTCCCGGGCATGACGCTATATGACCCGGCGACCGGTCTATATGGCGGCATACAGAATCCCGAGGAGGAGAATGTCAGCAACTTCAATCCATACCGGCGGCAGTGGTTCTATAAAAGCGAGTTTCCCACTAAGACACGTCGTATTGTCACAAAACTATATGCCTCGGTCATGCCGGTCAGAGGACTTACGATAAAAGGGGCGTTTACCTATAATTATTGGGACCGCCGTGTCGAACAGCACCTTACCGACCGAGACCTCTACCGTTTCACCTTCGACGGCCCCGTACTGATAAGGGAGGGTGTCGTGCGCACATACATACGCCGTTATAACTACGCCGACACATACCGTGCGTCGGAGATTACCGCCAATTATGACTTCGGATTCTCAAAACTCGGCACTTCGGTGCTTATCGGCGCTTCGCAGGAATATAATAAAGATGAAAATGAGCGGTTTATGCGCTACGACCTTATTGACGACTCGCTGACGTCGATTGACGCCGCCACCACAGACGGCCCGGTCGGGGGCAATTATACCGAGTGGTCGATGCGTTCTTATTTCGGCCGCGTCAATCTCAACTGGGATGACCGCTACCTGCTCGAGTTCAATATGCGCGCCGACGGCTCTTCTAAGTTCGCTCCCGACAAACGCTGGGGCTATTTTCCCTCTGTATCGGCCGGCTGGCGCATAAACCGCGAACACTTCATGGTGCCTGCCGCCTCCTGGCTCAGTAATCTCAAACTGAGGGCGTCGTATGGCTCGCTCGGCAACAATGCCACGACCAGCTACTATATGTATCAGTCTCTCTTCGCCACCGCCGGCTATATCCTCAACGGCAACATTGCCGGCGGTTTCGCCCAGACGGTATTGTCAAATCCCTCGCTGTCATGGGAAAAGACTTATATGACCAACATCGGTCTCGACTTCGGTTTCTTCAACGAGCGTCTCTCGGGCTCGGTCGACATCTATAACAAAAACACCGAGGGCATTCTCATCTCTCTTCCTGCTCCGCTCGAACACGGCACATCTGTCGTCCCCAATCAGAACGCAGGCGAGGTCAACAACAAAGGCATTGATATCGACTTGCGCTGGAGCGACCGCATAGGAGCTGTCTCTTATTCGGCCTGTTTCAATCTCGGATTTGTAAACAACCGTGTCACTAAATTCCAGGGTGATGTGGCGTCGATAAGCGGGGTGTATAAAATTCAGGAAGGACGTCCCGCCAATCAGCTCTATGTCATCACGGTCGACCGTATCGTGCGCGACCAGGCAGATCTCGACTACGTGCAGTCGCTTGTCGACCGTAATCCCGGATATTTTGCCACTTATCAGAGACCCGAGCTCGGCGATTTCCTCTATGCCGACGCCAATGGCGACGGCAGACTCGACGCCGACGACCGTGTCGAGATCGGTCACGGCACACTGCCGCGTCTGACCTATGGTTTCGGCCTCGACCTCGCCTGGAAAGGCTTTGACTTCAGCGTCCTCTTTCAGGGAGTCGGCGACTACCAGGTCTACTACAACAACCAGGCTTTCCGCTTTGTCACGGTCATGGGCCAGTCGCTTAACAAAGACATCACCGACAATGCCTGGACGCCTGACAACCCATATAAATCAGTCTATCCCCTGTTGCGCAACAATGCCAACGGCAAGAACAACATTGCCAGCGACGCCTTCGTCCACAGCGGTGCCTATTTTCGGTGTAAAAACATCAGGCTCGGCTATACAGTGCCGCGCGACCTCACACGACGCTTTTTTGTCGAGAATCTTAAAATCTATACAAGCATAGACAATCTGTTTACCGTCACCGGCTTTCCGGGGCTTGACCCCGAGATTGGCGCCACGGTCGGTTATCCGGCCGTGAGACAATATTCCGTAGGTCTTAATATTACATTCTGATGAAAGCTATAAAACCATTATATGTTTTGACTGTCGCCGTCCTTTCGCTGGCGGTGGCTTCTTGCGAGAGTCTTGACTACACGCCTGCCGGCCAGATGTCAGACTCTACCTTCTGGCAGACCGAGGCCCACGCCCGGCAGGCTGCCGTAGGCATGTATGCCGCCATGAAACAGCCATGGTGCTTTGGTATGGAATTTACATTTGACATGTGCAGTGACATTGCCGACGGCAGCTCTCCGTGGGCCGACATCTCGCGCGGCACTGCCTTCGCCTCGAACAGTGGCGGGGTGCAGAACCACTGGCAGTATCTCTACGAACTTGTCCATCGGTGTAACACGGTGATACGCAATGTGGCGGATATGCCCATATCGCGCGAGACCATCGACCGTGTCACCGGCGAGGCGCGCTTCCTGAGGGCCATGGCTTATTTCAGAATGCTCAATTGCTGGGGCGGCGTGCCTTATTATGACGAGACCTGTGACATCAACGAGCAGTTCGCCACTCTCGATGCGCCCAGATGTACTGCCGACGAGCTGCGACGCCATATTCTCGACGACCTCGACAGTGCCATAGCCCTGCTGCCTGTCGCCTGGGATGCCGAAGATCTCGGGCGTGCCACCCGCGGCGCCGCCTATGCCCTGCGCGGCAAAGTCTATCTCTTCAACCGACAGTGGGCCGAGGCGGCGGCCGATTTCGAGGAGATTGTCTACGATAAAAGCAACAGCTACGGCTATGCGCTTCACGACGATTATAATGACCTATTCCGTCTTTACAACGGACGTCACAGTCCCGAGATGATATTCTCGATTCAGTCTGTTGACGGCAATGTCGCCGGCTATGCACTCGACATAGTGTCATATTTCGGCAACAAGTCGACAATGCGTCTTATCGCCGGCAATGCCATCGTCCCGTCGACGCGACTGGTCGATATGTATGAGAATGCCGACGGTTCGCCCTTCGACTGGGACGATGTCTTCCCGGGCTTCAATGACGGTTCGCCGGCGATACGCCGCAGCTGTCTCTGTGTCGCTATCGATCAGGGAAGCACCGTCGTGACGAGTACGCTCGACTGCGACACCACAAAAGTGATGGACGTCTACCGTCTTCGCGATCCGCGTCTGTGTCTCAACGTCATAACGCCTTATTCACACTATCTCGGCACTGATGCAGGCTCGTCTCCGCGCGACAAACAGTTTGTGCTCGCCGATCCGACAAAAGGCGGCGCGCCGATGGAGGCCATGGCGTTCATCCGCAATTCTGAAGGATGGAATTCATATTTCTGGCGCAAATGGATTCCCACAGGTAATCTCGACGGTTATTGGGGTGAGTATAACCGTACACCCTACGAATTCCCGCTCATACGCCTCGGCGACGTGATACTGATGCTTGCCGAGGCATACAACGAGAGCGGCCATACTGACAAGGCTGTTGCCGAAGTCAACAAGATACGGGCCCGTGTCGGCATGCCGGGCCTTGACAGCGGTCCGCGGTGGCTCGCCGTCAGCGGCCGCGACGACATGGCCGACCGTATCCGTCGCGAGCGGGCTTTCGAGCTTGCCGGCGAAGGACAGCGCTACTGGGATCTCCGCCGCTGGGGACTTCTCAAGGCCTCGGTCACCGACGCCACTGACATCTTCGGCGACCTCATGTATACCCGTTCATATCAGCCGCGCCACGAACTTTGGCCCATACCGCTCGTCGAACTCGACCGCAACCGCAATCTCGTCCAGAACGAGGGCTGGTAATTAAATTAAATATTGAGACCTGTCGGTTATAATAAAGTTACTTCCGGCTCGCTTATCCTGGCATAAACATTTGTTATTAAATAAGCTCTTGGTATGGCGACCGCCGTTTATGTAACAGCAATTGCGATTTGTAATATGTAATTCACAAATATTCAGCGCCCCGGCTACGATTCACATCGGTGGCCGGAGCGCTGCCTCTTGTAATTATTGTGTTTTTATAGATTGTCTGTCTTTATAGACTGCTGTTTCTAAAGATTGGAGAATTTATTACTTATTACTTACCGAGCCGGCCGAGCTTGTCGAGCTGCGCAGGTCTGTGACATTGCAGCTTATCGACGCTGCGCTTGAGCTTTCGGCCGAACCGCGTGCGGCTGACAGTGCCGAGGCATGTATTGTCGAAGAGCTTGAGGCCTCGAAGTCGACGCGCTCGCATTTGCCTTTGAGTGTCAGCTGAGCCGCGCTCGAGGTGTCGCCGCTGACGACAGTGGCTGTCAAGTCAGAGACACTGACGCTTGACGCGCTTGATGCATCGATGTCTATTTTTGTGGCTTTCGCGCCCTTGATCGTTATTGTCGAACCGCTCGACGAGTCAAGGTCGAGATTGTTGGTGACGCTGACGTTCTCAAGTCTGATGGACGAGCCTGAGCTTGACGACAGGTCGAGGTCTCCTTTGATGCTGAGGTCGTTGGCTGTAAAGCTTGAACCCGATGAGGTCTCGACCTCACGGAGCGTTTTCGACGAGATGTAGACCGTCACCGCGAAGTTGCCGTTGAAGCTGATGCTGCCGTTGTGGCGTTTGAGACTTATGTTGAGTTCGTTGCCGTCATTGCTTACTCTGACATATTCCATGATGTTGTCGGGTGCCTGTATCGTGGCTTTGGCTTTCGCGCCGGTAGTGTAGACTACACGGATGCCTGTCGAAACCGATACTTCGTCGAAATCGCTGATGCTGACTTCGCGTTTGATGATGTTGTCGCTGCCTTTGATGGTTTTTGCAGAGCAGGAGGTGACCATCGAGCTTGACAGCATAAGCAGCGAGCAGAGGGTGGTTGTGATAAATCTATTCATAATTAATCTAATTTAGTTTGTCGTTTTTGGTTGCTGTTTTATCAATAAGACGAATTAAAAGCCGATTTGTGACAGCAATGGTGAAAATAATTGAAAAATTTTGTAATTTTACACCGGTAAAATAATTGAAAAATTTTGTAATTTTACACCGGTAAAATCGGTGCTGCTATGAGTTTTAATGGCTGAACGACAGTGCCGTTAATTGTTATACTGTTAAAATACATAGACATAAGAAAATGAATATAGCCATTGTAGGAGCAAGCGGCGCTGTCGGACAGGAGCTGCTGAAAGTGCTTGATGACAGAAAATTTCCCGTCGACACGCTCAGACTCTTCGGTTCGGAGCGCAGTGCCGGTCGCAAATATCTCTTCCGCGGCGAGGAACATCAGGTAATGCTTCTTCAGGATAATGACGATTTCAGGGATATCGACATCGCGTTTGTCTCGGCAGGCGCGTCGACGTCAATAAAGTTTGCCGGCACAATCACACGCCACGGCGCCGTCATGATCGACAACTCGAGCGCTTTCAGAATGGACGCCGATGTTCCTCTGGTCGTCCCCGAGGTCAACGGCGCCGATGCCTTGAATGCCCCCCGCGGCATCATCGCCAACCCCAACTGCACCACCATACAGATGGTCGTGGCTCTCGCGCCTGTCAACCGTCTGTCGGAGATAAAACGTGTTCATGTCGCGACATATCAGGCTGCCAGCGGCGCTGGCGCAGCGGCGATGGAAGAGCTTGTCGAGCAGCATCGCGCTCTTGCCGAAGGCCGTGAGCCCCGCGTCGAGAAGTTTGTGACTCAGCTTGCCTATAACGTCATTCCCCATATCGACGTCTTCGGCGACAACGGTTATACAAAAGAGGAGATGAAAATGCACTTCGAAACCAAGAAAATCATGCACGCTCCCACCCTTGAGGTCAGCGCCACTTGTGTCCGTGTGCCCGTGCTCCGTGCCCACAGCGAGGCCATCTGGGTCGAGACCGCGCGTCCCGTCAGCGTCGCCGAGGCACGTGAGGCTTTCGCCAAGGCAGACGGTGTCGTTCTCGTCGACGACCCCGCGAACAAGGTCTATCCCATGCCGCTCGACAAGGCGGGTCTCGACCCCGTCTACGTCGGACGCGTCCGCAGCGACCTCGCCAATCCCAACGGCCTGACTTTCTGGACCGTCAGCGACCAGATTAAGAAGGGTGCGGCTCTCAACGCCGTGCAGATCGCCGAATATCTGCTCGCCCACGGAAAATTAAGACCATAGACCCATGATTGCCGCAGCGACATCTCCGCTTGTGACACAGCCGGTGACGATTTTTCTGATTGTTCTGGCTATCATCCTTTTTGCGCCGCTGCTGCTCAATAAAATCAAGGTTCCACACATCATAGGCATGATTGTGGCCGGTGTCGTCGTCGGCCCATACGGCTTCAACATTCTCGACAACGACTCGAGTTTCGCGATATTCGGTCAGGTGGGTCTTCTCTACCTCATGTTCCTCGCCGGTCTCGAGATAGACATGTATCACCTGCGGCTCAATATACGCCGCGGACTACTCTTCGGTCTGCTGACACTCGTCATCCCGCTGCTTTTCGGCATATTGACAAGCCATTTCATCCTGCGGCTCGACATGCTGACCTCAATGCTCCTCGGCGCCATGTATGCCTCCCACACGCTGATAGCCTATCCGGTGGCGGCGCGTTTCGGTCTCACCAAGGAGCCGGCGGTGCTCATTGCTGTCGTCGGCACGATCATCGCCGTCGTCGGCGCCCTCCTCGTGCTGGCGGCGACCGTCAACATCAGAAGCGAAGGCGATTTCGATGTCGTTGAGATACTTTGGCTCATGGGCCGCCTTGTCGTCTGGTGTCTGGCGTTGCTTTATCTCTTCCCGCGCGTGACGCGCCACTTCTTCAAGGTCTACAGCGACAAGGTGACGCAGTATGTCTTCGTCATGGCGATGGTCTTTCTTGCCGCGTGGTCTGCCCAGATTATCGGGCTCGAGCCGGTTCTCGGCGCCTTCCTCGCCGGTCTGCTGCTCAACCGCTACGTGCCGGTGGCCTCGCCGCTGATGAGCTCGATAGAGTTTGTCGGCAACGCCCTGTTCATTCCTTACTTCCTTATAAGCGTCGGCATGATGATCAACGTCCGTGTCATCGCCAACGCCGACACCCTGACCGTCTCGGCCGTGATGCTCGTCGTGGCGCTTGTCAGCAAATGGCTGCCCGCGATGATTGTGCGGCGCGTCAATCACCTCAGCCCCTCGAGCGAGTGGATTATGTTCGGCCTCACGACGGCCCACACCGCTGTCGCCCTCGCCGTCGTCACCCTCGGCTACAATATGGGCATGCTTGACACCACAGTCCTCAACGCCACGGTGCTTGTCATCCTCGTCACCTGTGCCCTCGCGCCCCTGATAACCTCGGCTGCCGCCCCCGGCCTGAAAATCGAGACTCTCAGCCGCGAAGACCAGGACGGCGTCATCCGCCATACCCGCGTCAACAACACCCTCATCCCGGTGGCCAACTCGACGAGCGCCCGCGCTTTGGTCGAGATGGCCGTGCTGATGCGCAACGACAAGGGCCGTCACAGCATCTTCGCCCTGCATGTGCGCAACGATAATTCGGCGACCTCCAAGGCGCTGTCGCGCACGTCGCTCGACGAGGCTACAAAGGTCGGCGCTGCGGCCGATGTCGATGTCGTGCCGCTCGAACGCTATGACATGAACACCGTCACAGGCGTGCTAAACGTCATAGAGGAGCGCGACATCACCGAAATCATCCTCGGCATGCACCGTCGCTCGACCGTCATCGACTCGTTCTTCGGCAGCAAGGTCGACCAGCTTCTGCGCTCGACCAACAAGATGATTATCATCACGCGCTGTTTCATACCCGTCAACACTGTGACCCGCATCGTCGTCTGGATTCCCGAGAAGGCCCAGTATGAGACAGGCTTCAGCCGTTGGGTCAGGGCGCTCGCCCGTCTGACCCGTCAGCTCGGCTGTCGCATCATTTTCTGCTGTGAGGGCGACATACAGCCTTTGATTCGCGGCGTCATCTATCACGAAAACTATGGCATACGCTGTGAATTCCGCACCGTCGACACCAACGACGACTTTGTGCTGCTCACAAACCGCATCCTCGACGACGACCTCTTTGTCATCATAGGCGCGCGCGCCAATTCGGTGTCATACTCGTCGTTCATGGTCGAGCTGCCGTCGTTTCTCCAGAAATACTTTTCGCGCAACAACCTCGTTGTCATCTATCCCGAGCAGTTCGGTGAAGACGTCGCCCTGATGTCATTCGTCGACCCGACGGCGGCAGACATCGCCTCGTCGCCCTCGCCGCTTTGGAGCAAGCTCAGGGGGCTGTGGCGGCGTGCGGTCTACCTCAAGCGGCGTTTTACCCACCGCAACCGGCCCCGCAAAATAGACATCTGATTATATCTGACTCTCTAATAGCCGATCCATGAGAAATCTAAGACTGATGCTGACGCTCGTCGCGTCGATTGCCCTATCGCTACCTCTTTTCGCCGTCGAAGTCATCGATGGTATGCTCGAACGCATCGACCCGGGCCTCTCGCGCAAGATAAAGGTCGAGATTGTCCCTGACTCTGTCGACCGCTTCGAGCTGTCGCAGCGGGGCGTATATCCTGTCGTCAGAGCCAATAATCCTGTAAGTGCCGCCGTGGGCATAAACTGGTATCTCAAGCATTGCGCCGGTGTTCATCTGTCGTGGAACGCGATGACGGCGTCGCTGCCCGACACACTCCCGGCTGTCAAAGAGCCTGTCGTCAGAACGACAGACCTGAAGATGAGATATTATCTCAACTATTGCACTCATTCATATTCGATGGCATTCTGGAACCGCGAGCGCTGGGACCGCGAAATCGACTGGATGGCCCTCCACGGCGTCAACATGCCGCTGGCAATCACCGGCACCGATGTGCTGTGGCGTAACGTGATGAGACGTCTGGGCTACAGTGATGACAAAATCAACGAGTTTGTCGCCGGTCCGGGCTTTCAGGCCTGGTGGCTGATGAATAACCTTGAGGGGTGGGGCGGCCCGAATCCAGGGAGCCACTACCGGTTTCAGGAAGACCTCGGCCGTCATGTCGTCGGGCGCATGCGTGAGTATGGCATGGAGCCTGTCTTGCCGGGCTATTCGGGTATGATGCCCCACGATGCCCGCGAGACTCTCGGGCTCGATGTCGCCGACGGAGGTGTATGGCTGGGCTTCAAGCGTCCGTCGTTCTTACAGCCTGCCGACAGCGCGTTCAGCCGCATAGCCGCGATATATTATGACGAGCAGCAGAAACTCTTCGGCAGCGCGAAATATTACAGCATGGACCCCTTCCATGAAGGCGGCCGAACCGAGGGCGTCGACCTCGCTGCCGCCGGCCGTGCCATAATGAAGGAGATGAAGGCCGTGCGCCCCGACGCTGTCTGGGTCATACAGGCGTGGCGGGCCAATCCGCGCCGCGAGATGATCGAGGCTCTTGACAAGGGTGACCTTGTCGTGCTTGATCTCCACGCCGAGACCGAGCCGATATGGAACACACGCGAGGGCGGTTTCAGCGGCCACGACTGGCTCTACTGCATGCTTCACAATTTCGGCGGCAACATAGGCCTTTACGGACGCATCCCCTCTATGGCCGCTGATTTTCCTGTAGCCCGCGCCGACAGGGATATGCTCGGAACCGGTCTCACCATGGAAGGCATAGAGACCAATCCTGTCGTATATGAATTTATGAGCGAGCTGCCATGGCTCGACGCTCCGGTCGACGCCGAAGCGTGGACGCGTGATTACGTCCGCGCCCGTTATGGCGGCTCGTGTGAGGCTCTTGACAGCGCCTGGCATCTGTTGCTCAACAGCGTCTATGCCTGTCCGCAGGACAGCCGTCAGCAAGGCACGCTCGAGTCGCTTTTCTGTGCCCGCCCGTCTGATAATCCGCGACAGGCGTCGGCCTGGGCTCAGAACAAACCTTATTATAACTACGGCGATGTCGCCGAAGCCGCCCGTCTGATGCTGTCGGCTGAGGGCTTTGCCGGTAATCCCAACTATATCTACGATCTCGTCGACGTCACCCGTCAGGCTGTCGCCGACCGCGGCCGCGAGGAGCTTGCTGCTGCTTATGCTGCCCTGCAGAATGGTGACAAAGAGGCTTATCGCGCTGCCGCCGACCGTTTTCTTGCCTTGATTGACATGCAGGACGAACTTCTCGGCACCGTCGTCGACTTCCGCCTCGGACGCTGGCTCAGACAAGCCGGCGACTGTGCCGACACTCAGGCCGAGAAAGAGCGCTACCGCTGGAATGCCCGTTGTCTGATAACGGTGTGGGGCACCCGCCGCGCCTCGAACAAAGGTAAACTTCACGACTACGCCCACCGCGAATGGCAGGGATTGCTCAAGGACTTCTACCAGCCCCGCTGGGAGCGTTGGTTTGACGCGCGCCTCGCCGACTGGGGCGGCAAAGCCCCCGATATCGACTTCTTTGCCATCGAAGAAGCCTGGACTCTCGATGACCGTCCCTACAGCGAAGTCCCCGAAGGCGACCCCGTTGCCACCGCCGCCAAAGCCCTCAGACTATTAGAGAGAAAATAAGGTAGTCCCTTTGTCAGCGCCACCGCTGCCCGCGCTCCACACGGCGGCAAGCCGCCGACACGAGGACAAATTTGATATCTCGGCCTCGAGGAGGAGAGCGAGGCCGCACGTTAAGAGCGCAGGCAGCAGGAGATAGGTGGCATGGGCCAAGGGCTTCAGCCCTTGGAACCAGTGAGTTGGCTACTACGGCTGAAGCCGTAGTTCCATACGGC
>CABUPJ010000009.1 GCA_902493335.1 uncultured Porphyromonadaceae bacterium | reverse complement strand
CCCGCGCCGACATCCCCCATCTCTACCGCTGGCCCGGCTTGAAAGAATACACCGACCCATCCCTTGCCCCGCCCGACATCCCGATAAAGAAGCCTGACCCGACAGTCCCGATAATCATCCCCCTCAGACTCAAGGCGACAGACAAGGTATGGAACAAGGGCTTCAACCCTTGTAACGAATCGGCTCTACCTCCCCATCCACGACCACTTTAGCGGCAGACATCCCCGCGCACCTAAAAAGTCAAATCGATGTCAAACGCACATTGACATCGTTGGAAAATTATGGGACGCAAGTGCTAAACTCCATGCCATGCCGACTGATTAACATTGCAATTAATGTGAGGCGATGTTTTCATTCATGCCGGTGTGTTTTTACAAGTTTTGTCAATATGATTTTGACAATTGCGTATAATTTCGTTATATTTGACAATCTTTTAAAATAAATACCATGAAAAGGGCGACATTTTTATTTATTGCGCTAATATCATTTTTCGTGACGATGAGAGCGCAGGAAGCTGTGCAGTATTTTAATGCTGGAAATCCAATTGAGTTTATGGGGCAGAAATATTTCTTTGTATGGAGTTCGCGGCCATATGAGTTTTATATGTTGCAAGAGTATCTACCTGCCGGGCAGGAATTTGAAACATATAAAGATATGTTTACTGTTTCTGTGATGTTTTATGGTGATGCGCCGTTTAGCGCAGCGAAATCTCTTGAGATGAAAGTCTCTGAACTTGAAGAGCGCAAGAAAACAGACCCGATGTGTAGTTATGTCGTATCAGAAGTCGATGGTGTTAAGGTGCTTGACTTTACAGTCAGCGATGCCGATGATAAGAAAGTAAAGCCGAATTGCCTCGAAATAGATGTACATTATTATAAAGATGTAGAGTTTAATGGCGTAAAGGCTTCATTGTTGCTTTATTATTCGCACCGTTCATATGGCAAGAACATAAGGAAGAGTTTCAAAGAGTTCCCGAAACAATGTGAAGACTGGAACAAACAGATTGTAACTCTTGGAATTATGCCGCAGTTTAAGTTTAAGAATTGATTTTTTTGCTGAGGTGAAGGTAACCGAGGACTTCTTTCTGGATTTTTGAACCGAGGATGGCATTGATGCCGAGGTAGAAGATGACGGCTATGGCTGCGCCGGCGAGTATCATCGCCGGAGGGGTGGCGGTGAGCGACATAATCCAAAGCATCAGAGGTATGATTGCCACGGTCATGACGGCATAGGGCACGAGGTCGAAGAGGAATGAGGCCACGCGGCTGCCGACGGTGCGGGCGGAGACATAGAGCGTGGCGGCCCAGCTGATGGCCGAGGCGGCTACCTGTCCCCACAGCATCAGGGTCAGGCCGTAGACAGGATTGTCGGGTGTCGATTGGGCGATGAAAGGCAGTGAGGCGACAAGGGCGGCGATGGCGACGGTGTCGCGAAGTATCTCGAGCCTGACTATCATGCCAGAGCGGCCGAGGGCGAGCAAAAAGTTATTATAGAGCGATGTAAGCACGAAAAAGATGCCACGGACGAGCAAGAGCTGAAAGAGGATGATAGACGGATCCCACTTTGTGCCGAAAAGAAGATGAAAAATGGGTTCGGCTATGACAATCAGTCCGATAAGCGCCGGAAAGACGAGATAGGCCGTGAAGCGGTTCATCTTGGAACACAGGCGGCGGAAGCGTCCGGGGTCGTCCTGTACGGCTGACAGGACGGGCAGAAATGATGATGTGAGCACCTGCGATATGGATGTGACGCCCATCTTGCTCCATTTGTCGCCCTGGGTGTAGTAGCCGAGCGAGGCGAGGCCGACACGGTTGCCGACGAAAAAGGAGTAGATATTCTGAAAGACCGTGTTGAGGAATGATGTGAACATCATGCCCGAACCGACCGACGAGTATGACTTCAAGGCCGCCCATGAGAATTTCATCATCGGCAGCCATTTGCCCGTGGCCCAAAGAATTGATGTCTTGACTGTCGCCATGGCAATGTTCTGCCAGACTATGGCCCAGGCTCCGAAGCCATAGAGGGCGAGGGTGATGCCGGTGACAGCGCCGGCGACGAGTCCGACCGAGTTTGAGACGGCGACCATGCGCACATCCATCTTCTTGACCAGCCGGTTTGTCTGGACGATGGCGGCGGCGTTGATGATGAAGACGAGAAACATCACCCGCGACAGACCGATAAGCCGCATGTCGTTCTGAAAACAAAGGGCTATAAGCGGCGCGCAGAACCAGAGGATGACGTAGATGACGGCGGCGACGCCGATGTTAAACCACAGTACGGTGCTGTAATCGAGTCTTGTGGGGCTTTTGCGCTGTATCAGCGCGTAGCTGAAGCCCGAGTCGATAAGCAGCGATGCGAAAGCCTGAAAGATGAGCACGGCACCGACGAGGCCGAAGTCTTCCTGCGAGAGCATACGGGCCAGGACAATTCCCGTCAGCGCATAGAGCAGCTGGGTCGAGAGTCGGTCTATGAGGTTCCATTTGAGCGTTCTGGCGGTCTTGTCTTTCAGACCATCGTTGTCAGCCATCGTCGGAGCGGCGCGGGGGTGTTATCTGGCGTTGGCGTCAAGAATTTTCACGCCCATCGAGCGGTTTGAGATCTTTTCGGGCTTGGTGCCGTAGTAGACTTTGCCCGAACCGGCGCCGTAGACGGTGAGGCTTTCGGAGGCGTTGCAGTCGATGGGGCCCGAGCCGAAGAGCCATGCGTTGACATCCTCGGCGGCGAGGTCGGCGCATTCGACTGTGCCGGTGCCGACATTCTTGAGCTTGGCGCTCCGTGTCTTGCCCGAGATGACAAGCTGTCCGTTGCCGGCAGCGATGGTGGCGTTGAGTTTATTGGCCGACAGACCTTTGACGACAAGCTGGCCGTTGCCGATGAGTGTCGCCTTGAATTCTTTGACGGCTATGTCGTTGTTGATTCTGACGAGTGAGTCGCCGCTGTTCTCGACCTTGTCGAGCAGGGTGGAGTAGACCTTTATGGTCGGCACGCCTGAAATCGGCAGCTCGGGATCGGCGATTTCAATCTGCAGGCGGCTTTTGTTGTTGCTGAACATGAGACGCGACGCGACCTCGGGCTCGCAGTCAAAGTAGGCCCATCCGGCCGAGTCGGCCGAACAGTAGTATTCGATGTTTATGCTGTTGAGAACTTTAAGCTCGGTAAAGTCCTTCACCTCAAGTTTATATGATGCTTCTTCGGCCATCATGACCGGTGATGCCGCGATAAGGAATGCGATTAATGACAGGTACTTCATGATTGTGATAGATTAGATGTGATGATATTAATTGTAGATTGTGTCTGACTACCGTGGGTTATAAGTCTTGACAGCCTTGATGTTCTTGACATTGCCGGTAGATTTTACGGGTGTGCCGGTCGAATATCTGATTTCGCCCTCGCCGTAGAGGTTAAGCTTCAGGTCGGATGACACCAGACCGCTGAGATCTATCGTGCCGCTGCCGTTCATGACAAACGAGCTTTTGGGTGACGAGCCGCTGACGCTGATGCCGCCGCTGCCGCGGACGGTGCCGCTGAGAGTCGTGGCTGTCAGACGGTCGGCATAGATGTGGCCGCTGCCTGTGAGCGAGCAGTTGATGTTTGATGCGGTGACACCTGTGCCGAGCTCGATTTTGCCCGAGCCGGTGATGGTGACGTTGATATTCTGGGCCGAGCAGTCAGATAGCTTTATCGTGCCGGGACCCGAGACAATCAGAGCGAGCTCGTCGACGGCGACAATGCCCGAACCTTCGATGGCGCCGTTGCCCGAGAGCGATATCACCTTCATGTTGCGGGGACAGTAGACAGTCACGGGTATGCGGCCGCCGCGGCTTATCGGGCGTGCACCCTGGGCCACGGAGATGTAGAGCGACTGACCGGCGTGCTGTTTCTCGATGGCGTCATAGGCGCTGTGGTCGGCCGTGATGACGATCATGCCTGTCGAGTCGGCGACCTCACGCAGGTCGACCCGGCATGCTCCTTTTATATAAAGCTCGTCGAAGTCATTGGCTTTGAGCAGATGCCGTTCGGTCTGGGCGCTGGCGGCCGTTGCAGCTGACAGAGACAGCACCGAGGTCAGTATTATGATTGATGACTTGGTCATAATGAGATTTATATTGTCTGTCTGACGTTGGGTAAAATATCGTTTTCTATGTGATTGAGTATGTCGTTGAGTTCGTCGTATGTCGCGGCGCGCAGCATTGCGACGCGGGTGTCGCGGAAGTTGCTGATGCCTTTGAACAGCGGCGAGGCTGCGAGATGGCGGCGGATGTGCAGGATGCCCCGGTATTCGTCGATGCGGTCGATGCTCTCGGTAATCTGGCGGCGCAGACATCTGAATTTGTCGGCCGTCGTCAGCGTGTCGGGGCGTCCGTCGAGCGCGTTCCTGAGCTGGCTGAATATCCATGGCGCACCGATTGATGCCCTGCCAACCATCACTCCATCAACTCCATAACGCTCGAAGGCGGCTTTTAGTTTATCGCCGTCGGTGATATCGCCGTTGCCGATGACCGGGATGGTGAGTCTCGGATTGGCTTTGACGGCTGCTATCGCCTCCCAGTCGGCAGTGCCGGTATACATCTGCGAGCGGGTGCGTCCGTGGACTGTCAGGGCCTTTATGCCGCAATCCTGAAGCTGTTCGGCGAGGGTGGTTATTATCTTTGAGTCGTTATCCCATCCCAGACGGGTCTTGACGGTGACGGGCAGACTGACGGCGTCGACGACGGCGCGCGTGATGGCGAGCATGCGCGGCACATCGCGCAGCATGCCGGCGCCGGCACCTTTGCCGGCTACTTTTTTGACCGGGCAGCCGAAGTTGATGTCGATGATGTCGGGCCCTGCGGCCTCGACTATCCTGGCGGCCTCGACCATGGTGTCGACGTCGCGGCCGTAGATCTGAATGGCTGTCGGGCGTTCGGCCGGGTTGATGGCGAGCTTGCGAGTCGTTGCGGCGATGTTGCGTATCAGGGCGTCGGCAGAGACAAATTCACTGTAGGTCATATCGGCGCCAAACTCTTTGCAGATCAGGCGGAACGAGATGTCAGTGACGTCTTCCATCGGTGCAAGCATAATGGGGCGCGGGCCCAAGTCGACATTTCCTATGCGCATATTCTGTGGCTCAAATTAAAACTCAGTGCAAAGTTAGTCATTATTCGGCTTTTTCGTCGTCAAATCAGCCAAAAATGCGACCAACCGACTATAAAAGACGAAAAACAGGCCGCCTCACAAAGTGACGGCGGCCTGTGGTATCAGTGCTGACGGTATTTTTCAGATTTTGTAGGCGAGGGATGAGAGGCAGAAGTAGGTGGGGACGGTGATGCCGTAGCTGTTTTTCTGGCTTGAGTCGAAGTAGAAGTAGATGCTGTCGACTTCGCCGAGGGTTTCGAGCGATACGGGAGCCCAGATGTCGAGGAAGCGCTGTCCGAGGGCGAGGTTGACGGTGATCTTGCCTGTCACGATGCCTCCGCGGGCGCCAACGATGTTGAGGCGTGCCCAGTCTTTATCGGTGAAAGCGCTCTGGAAAGCCGTGCCGTTTTTGGCGGCATAGTAGAAATAGGTCGAGTTGGCGACATAGATGAAGAACGGCGCGAATGTTGTGCCGTCGGCCTTTCTGATTATACAGTCGGTGTTGTCGAGGGGATTCTCTGAGACAACAGAGTTTGTGTTGCAGACAAAGAATATGGCATTGTCGGGATTCTCGATGTTGCATGCCCACTGGTTGTCGATCCAGTTATCGGCGTGGTCTTTGGTGTCGTTGACACGCGAGGGGCAGAAGCCTTTCCATGATTTATACTCGATGCCGTCCCAGACGGTCGATTCGGCGGCATGGCTGAATGTGAATCCGTCGGCACTGATGGTCGTGGCCGAGATGTCATAGCATTTGGCCCAATAATTCTGGCTGTTGAAATCGGTTATTTCGCTGATGTCGACCATGTCAAGGGCTACGGGATCGTCGCTGTCGCTGCAGGCGGTGAATCCGGCAGCCATGGCGGTGGTAAATGCGATAGCAAGGAATTTGGTAATTTTCATAGAGTTATATTTATTCGTAAATATTTTTGAGGCTACAAAGTTAGTCAAAATCATCAAAAGTAACTAATTTTGTATCTAAATGATTAACGAACCGTTGAAAATAGCCATTGCCACAGGCACGCGGGCCGACTGGGGCCTGCTGACACCGCTGGCTCAAGCTCTCGCCGCCCGCAACGACGTCGAGCTGATGATTATCGCCACCAATATGCACCTCGACGCCCGTTACGGTATGACCGTCAATGAGATAATCGCCGAGGGACTGCCGCTCGCCGCTACTGTAGACATGAAGGCCGAGGGTGACGGAGATCTGTCGCGCGTCACGGCGATGGCGAAGTGTCTCGATGGCTTCGGCCGCGTCTTCGATCGGCTCAAGCCCGATATGGTCGTCATCTTGGGTGACCGTTATGAGATGCTCTCTGTGGCGACGGCCGCCGCGATGATGAAAATCGCGATAGTGCATATCGCCGGCGGAGTCGTTTCGGAGGGTGCCATCGACGACGCGATACGTCATGCCATCACGAAGCTCTCGTCGCTGCACCTGACCGAGACAGAGCGCTACCGGCGCCGTGTGATACAGATGGGCGAAGCCCCGGAGACGGTGGTCGTGACAGGCGCGCTCGGCGTATGGAACATCGGCAAT
This sequence comes from uncultured Porphyromonadaceae bacterium, assembly GCA_902493335.1. Taxonomy (GTDB): domain Bacteria; phylum Bacteroidota; class Bacteroidia; order Bacteroidales; family Muribaculaceae; genus CAG-873. The sequence continues at coordinate 69,028 of CABUPJ010000009.1, read as the reverse complement.
CAGTCTCTGATGTCGCGCGAAGAGCTGTCGGCCGACATTGGCTTTGACTTCGGCGACCGTTCGGCGGTGGTCACCTTCCATCCGGCGACGCTCGACCCGGCTGACCCGGGCGAACGCTGCGGGGCGATGCTCGAGGCGCTTGAACGTTTCGATGACATGCGCCTTCTGATAACTTATCCCAACAACGACGCCCGCTCGGCAGCCATCATCGACCGCATCGAGGACTTCGGCCGCAGGCATCCGCAGCGCGTCAAGGTGGTGAAGTCGCTAGGCATGAGACGTTTTCTGTCGGCGCTGAAGTGTGTCGACGTCGTCATCGGCAATTCGTCGGGAGGCATTGTCGAGGTGCCGTCGTGCGGCATACCTACGGTCGACATAGGCATACGGCAGCGCGGACGCGACGCGGCCGCCTCGGTCATCCACTGCGGCGACACGGCCGACGAGATAGCCGCGGCTATCGAAAAGGCTCTCTCGCCCGAGATGCAGGCTCTCGCAGCACGCTGTGACAATCCTTACTATCAGCCCGGCACGCCTTCAAAGATGGTCGAGGCCATAATGGGTTTCGCCCGTGAGAAACATGATGTCAAACGATTCAATGACCTCGATTTCAAGTTATGAACAAAGATAAAGCGCTATATATAATCCCTGCCCGCGGTGGCAGCAAAGGCATACCGGGTAAAAATATCAAACCGCTCGGAGGCAAGCCGCTGATCGCATATGCCATCGAGGCCGCGCGAGGCGCCGGCGCTCCCGACAGCAGGATAATCGTTTCGACCGACGACGGACGCATCGCCGCCGTGGCCCGTGACTGTGGCCTCGCGACCGACTATATGCGTCCCGCGGCTCTCGGCGGCGACACCGTCGGCAGCAGGGAGGTGATACTCGACGTGATGGACTGGGCTGACCGACGGGGCATTGACTATGAGGCCGTCGTGCTGCTTCAGCCGACGTCGCCATTCAGGACTGCCGATGATATCAGCGGAGCGGCCGCCCTCTACGACAACAGTCTCGACATGGTCGTCAGCGTAACCGAGGCCGCGTCGAACCCCTATTACAACTGCTTCGAGACCGATGGCGACGGCTATCTCCATGTCTCGAAAGGCGACGGACTGATAACGCGCCGTCAGGACGCGCCGAAGGCGTGGGAATATAACGGCGCGGTCTATGTCATCAATCCGCGCTCGATAAGAGAGATGCCGCTGGGGGCATTCAAGCGGCGCGTGCCCTTTGTGATGCCCCGCAGCCGCAGCATAGACCTCGACACGCCGACAGACTGGCTTGTGGCCGAAGCGCTGTTGGATGCAAACATTAACAATGACTGAATGTTTTAAATATATGGACCGACATCTGATAAGTCAAAAAGCCACATTGCTCGACGCCCTGCGGAAGCTCAACGGACTGCCGGGACGCGAGATGACCCTTTTTGCCGTCGACGACGACCGCCGCGTCACCGGCACTCTGACCGACGGCGACATACGCCGCGCGCTGACTGCCGGGATGTCACTCGACGACGAGGTCGCGCAGGCCTGTCACACGGCGTTCAAGGCGCTCAGAGGCGACGCGCCGCACGACGAGGTCGAGCTGATGCGCCGTTGTCGGGAAACCGGCATAACGCTGCTGCCGGAGTTGGACAGCGACGGACATGTCGTCGGCATAATCAATCTCAACGAGACATATACCCGCCTGCCGCTGAGTGCCGTACTGATGGCCGGGGGCAAGGGCGAGCGCCTGCGTCCGATGACGCTGACGGTGCCCAAACCTCTGCTCGAAATCGACGGCAAGGCCATCATAGACTACAACATAGAGGCCCTGGCTCGCTGCGGCATCAGCGACATCACCGTGACGACGCGCTATCTCGCCGACAAAATCGCCGAACACTTCGCGAAGCCTGTCGCCGGGGTGTCGGTCAGGTGCGTCGAGGAAAGCATGCCTCTCGGCACTGTCGGCGCCCTGTCGCTCATCGACCGCGACCCTGACGGCGACACCCTGGTGATGAACTCAGATCTGCTGACGACACTCTCGTTCGAGGATCTCTATCTCAAACACAAGGCCGAGAATGCCGACGTCACCATAGCCGTCGTGCCATATCAGATTTCGGTGCCCTATGCCATCTTGACGACCGAGGGCAGCGAGGTCACCGGCCTCTGCGAGAAGCCGTCCTACTCATATTATGCCAACGCGGGCATCTATATTTTCTCAAACCGCCTGCTTGACACACTCGAAAAAAATATACGCATCGATGCGACCGATTTCATCGAGAACGCTATAGCATCGGGGCGCCGCGTCACCTATTTCCCGATCAACGGCACATGGATAGACGTCGGTTCGCCCGTCGATTTCAAACATGCCGGCGAGCTCATGCGTCACCACCGGGCCATGAGCAGTCCGATTAAAAACAAATAAAGCATATGGCAGAATCAAATTTCATAGACTATGTGAAGATACTTTGCCGCTCGGGCAAAGGCGGCGCGGGCTCGCGTCATTTCTATCGTGCGAAATACGTTCCCAAGGGAGGACCCGACGGCGGCGACGGCGGCCGAGGCGGTCATATCATCCTCAGAGGCAATAAGAATATGTGGACGCTGCTGCCGCTCAAATACCGCCGCCATATCTTTGCCGGCAACGGTCAGAGCGGTTCGGGCGGACGCAGTTTCGGCAAGGACGGCGAGGACGTCATCGTCGAAGTGCCTTGCGGCACTGTCGTCTTCGATGCCGAGACGGGCGAATATCTCTGCGAGGTGAAATATGACGGCGAGGAGGTCAATCTGCTCAAAGGCGGTCGCGGAGGTCTCGGCAACTGGCATTTCAAGAGTGCGACAAACCGTACGCCGCGTTATGCGCAGCCCGGCGAGCCTGCTATCGAACGCAGTATAATACTCGAGCTGAAAATGCTCGCCGACGTCGGTCTTGTGGGCTTTCCCAACGCCGGCAAATCGACACTGCTGTCGGCTCTGTCGGCCGCGCGCCCCAAAATCGCCGACTATCCTTTCACGACCATGGAGCCGCAGCTCGGCATCGTCAGCTACCGCGACAACCGTTCGTTTGTCATGGCCGACATTCCGGGTATCATAGAGGGTGCCAGCGAGGGCCGTGGACTCGGTCTCAGATTCCTGCGCCATATCGAGCGCAACGCAGTGCTGCTGTTCATGGTTCCGGCGGATGCCGATGATATAACGGCCCAGTATGAGGTGCTTCTCAACGAGCTCGAGCAGTTCAACCCCCAGCTGATGGACAAACACCGCATACTCGCCATCTCGAAGAGCGATATGCTCGACGACGAACTGATGGAGGAAATCAAGAAGACTCTTCCGGCCGACGTGCCGCACGTCTTTATTTCGGCTGTGACGGGCTACGGCCTGACCGAGCTCAAAGACACGCTATGGCGCGCCATCACAGACGAGAGCAACCGCATGGCGACACCCGACATCGTCCACCGTCCGCTCGACGGCCATCACCGCGTGCGCGAGGAGGATGAATTCATCTTCGAGAATGTTCCGGTTCTTGATGAGGATGAAGATTTCGAAGGTGAGGATCTGCGCACGATCAATCCCGACGAATGGGACGAGGAATATGACTGGGATGAGGATATAGAGCCCGAAGAATCAGACGATTCTGAAAAATGATGGGAGCCACGGTCGACTCGCTTTATCGCGGCATCATAGCGGAAATGACGCCCTCGGTCGGCGCAGACGAGGCTCGGTCGGCAGCCGACATTATTTTCGAGGATGTGCTTGGCTATGACAAGGTAAAACGCGTCACCTCGGGCGACCGCACGCTCGAAGACTTCACCGTCGCACACGTAGACGACATCGTCAGGCGTTTTGCCGGCGGCGAGCCGCTGCAGTATGTCATCGGGCGGGCGCGGTTCTACGGCCTCGACTTCAAAGTCACCCCGGCCGTGCTCATACCCCGGCCCGAGACTGCCGGGCTTGTCGATGAAATCGTCGCCGATGCCGACGGCCGCAGCGATCTGCGCGTACTCGACTGCGGCACGGGCAGCGGCTGTATCGCAATCGCGCTCGCACGCAATCTCAGATTCCCGACGGTCGACGCCATTGATATCAGCGACGACGCTCTCGCCATTGCCCGCGAGAATGCGGCCGATATGGGCGTTAAAGTCAATTTCATGCATGAGGACATGCTCGCGCTGAAGGCTCCGTCATCGCCTGTCTACGATATAATAGTCAGCAATCCGCCATATATCTGTGATATGGAACGGAAGGAGATGGAGGCGCGGGTGCTTGACTATGAGCCTTCGCAGGCGTTGTTTGTGCCCGACGATGACCCGCTGCGATTCTATCGGGCGGTGGCGGCCTACGCGGTCAAGGCTCTTAAACCGTCGGGACGACTTTATTTTGAGATAAATCCACTATATGTCTCGCAGCTGAGAACCATGCTCGCCGCTCTCGGCTTCGGCGATGTTGTCGTGACGCGAGACTATAAAGGCAATTACCGCTTCTGCGCGGCGTCGTTCTGATTATGGTAATAGCTAAGAAACCTCTGTCGGCCGAAAAGGCGCTGATGCGCCTCGAGACGCAATGCGCGGCCAAGGAAATCTGTAGCCACGAGGCATACGAGAAACTGCGCCGCTGGCTTGTGCCGTCCGAGGATGCACGAAAGATAGTCGGGCGTCTTGTCGAGCGGAGGTTTATCGATGACAGCCGTTTCGGGCGCGCTTTTGTCAGAGATAAAGCCATCTTCGCGCGCTGGGGCAGGTTTAAAATAGCTATGGCGCTGCGTCAGAAAGGCATTAGCCGCGATATGATAGCAGAGGCTCTGGCGACGATAGATGAAGACAGCTATATCGAGACCCTCGACGCACTCATCGCGGCCAAGAGCCGGCAGCTCGCCGACGCCGACAGCTACGAGGGCCGTACTAAGATCTTCCGCTTCGCCGCCTCGCGCGGCTTCGAACCCGCCCTCATCGCCGAGGCGATAAAGAGGTTGAAGGGGTAGGGCGAATGACTTAGCGGTCCATATCGTCAAGAGAGAGGGCTGCGTACTCTATATGCCATCCTTTGCGTTGTGCTACGATGTGGCCGGATTTTTCTTTCAGTTTATGCAGGTCGATGCGTCGTGAGTTGCGCTTTACTTCGCCTATCACAATCTCGTGGTCGGCGTCGTTTACGGCAATCAGGTCAATCTCATTGCTACCGTCCTTTTCCCAATAATTAGTGACAAGATTGTATAGTCCTGTCTCGCGATACATCTGTCTGAAATAGCGCTCCAATATCCATCCCGAGAACGTAGAATAGTCGGCCATCACTTTCTCGCGCACATAAGACAGATTGCCAATCTCGACGGCGCTTCTGTATTTATAAATAAAACGAAACCATAAATTGAGAAAGTTGTCTTTGATTCCGTATTTTACATTGCGGCTGTTCTCGCTTGCGAGGTACGGGCGGTAGCGATATACGATGTCGTATGTGTTTTCGAGCTTATCGAGATAGCCGCCGGCCTCCACCCCTGTATATGATTTGATCTCACCACGCTTATTGAACCCTCCCGCGAGAGCCGATAGAATAGAGAAATAATTACCGTAATCTTTACCAAATTCATCGGACAGCAATTCCTTACCTTCGTCGATGAAATATGAACCTAAGGATAGTACTGACTCTATAATCTGTTCTTTGGTAAAGGCTTTTTGCATATAGAGTTGTTCGACATATTTTGCAACACCGCCGGTAATCATATACATGGTGAGGAGATCGTCAGGTGTATAATCGGGATTGTTGTCTTGCATTATTTCCTTAAGTGTAGATAGTGGAAACTCACGAAGACGTATGCGTGAGGTGGCACGTCCGTAGAGAGGTTCTTTGCGGTCATCAAAAATCTTCGTCATCATCGAATATAATGAACCACAGAGAATAAGATTGATACGGGCATCGTCCTTATTGCTGTCCCAGATGTTTTGCATTTCGCTGAAAAACGATTCATTGACATACTTGAAGTTCTGGAACTCATCGAACACGAGTGTGAAATTGCGTCGCTTCGCGATTTGCATTATGGCTGTGAACAGCCGTGCCATGCTTGTAAAGTCACCGATGACCTCTCCGAGCCCATCGCGAATGGTATCTGCCAGTTCCTGACATAGCAGAGCTTCGCTTTTGCGCGCTACGAAGAAATAAATCATCGTATTTCCATTGTAGGCATGTTTGATGAGTGTTGTTTTGCCGATACGCCTGCGGCCCGTTATTACAGTCATTTGTGCGTATTCGTGTGATGTCGTTTCAATACGCCGCAACGTCTCGGTCTCTATTTCTCTGTCGTAGAATTTCATATTAATGCAACGGCTGTTACAGTAACCGCTGTTGCAAAAATAATGATTAAGTTTAAATTGTGCAAGATTTGGGTTGAATTACAGCAGATTGTTGATAATTTATTCTTTTGTGTCGTTATTATCCTGATGGGTTTCTTCGCCGAAGACGCGGTTGAAGATTGTGTCAAGGCGGGGTTGGTCGGCCAAAAAGGCGTGGAGCTTTTTGAGATTCACGGCGTTGTCGCTCCATGGAATCCAGACTTTGAGGTAGCCGTCAGGGCCGTATTTTTCGTTGAGGTGATTGATGGTGCGCTGATAATGTCCGGCTTTGTCGAGATGGGGATAATTGGCCAGACCATACTGGATAGTCCGGCGGATTATCGTTTCGGGTTCGATGAAACGGTCGGCCTCGGCCACAATAAGACCATATTCATTGCGGGGCTTGTGCCCGTTGGATGCCCTGTGGTCTTCAACGGCCTCACCCATAATCCGAATCTGCTCGGGCGAGAAACAGACTGCGATAAACTCGTCTGACTCAAGTATTTTTCGTGAGTCCTTATGGTGGTTCTCGCGACCGTTGATAAGCCCGAGGTCGTGAAAAGCCGCTATGACATAAACCATGTCGGCGTTCATCGACGGCTCATGCTCGATCAACTTCAGGCTTTGTTCAATCACCATGCGTACATGCTCCTCCCGATGCGCCTTGTCGAACGATGCATATCGGGGAATAATCTCTCGCTCGACATAGTCGATGATTTGGGGGGATATCACTGCCATACCGTTATTCATAATTTACGTAACATTTACTCTGAGATTAAAACCCTCTTTGCCATCGTATCTATTTTGCTATGATAGGCATCTTTAAAATCAGTCGGCAGGAAAGATTCGTCTATGAGTTTATGCCATTTGGGAATGGCCTTGACAAAGCGATTGAAAATATTAGCAATCGCTTTGTCATCCATGCCACTATCGAGCATTGCTTTTTCAAAGTCTTCGTATTTGATATGTTTTTTCTTGCCGTTCAGGGTAAGGGCCAGCTCTTCCTCGTCTTCGGGCATTGCGAGAGCAGTTGACAAAAGATCATATGCAGGTGTCAGCATATAATTTTCACCGGGTCGGAATAGTGAGAAGTTTTTTAAGTGCATATCGGCATTACCCGTAAGCCATGAGAATACTACGACTTCCCAAAAATTGACAATATCAAGAAGCGGCGCGGATGAATATTGACGAATAAGTTTGGTGATGCGCTCGTATGAGCCTTTGTATTTGTCTTCAGTAAGTCGCTCGGAGAGTTGACACATATCTTCCATCGCAATCTTTTCGCCTGCCTTTGTGCGGTCTATGCGGCGGGTAATATAGCATAATTCACCGTCGGCAAACCTTATAAGCGAGTGTGGTACGGTCTTTATGCCGGCGGCTTCGGCCATGTGCATTGTCAAATCTTCGTTCTCAGGAAGATTGGCAAAGCGGTCGGTCTGAGGTTTCAGTATGTATCTACCCCATAATCCCACGATGGTGAATCGTTGCGGTTCTCCTCCGTTGCCACGGGCGATATCGAGCGATAGTTTAGCCTGCACACCTGTGACAGTGGTACTTGCTGTAACAATCTCACGGGCAAGATCCTTGATGTTATCTCTTGTATATGGCAGAGTTGGCACGGACGTTGACCCAAATATCTTGCGAGCGCAAGTTTTGTGGTAATCGACCTCGCCGTCGGCTAACGGCTTGTAGCAATAAAGACACTTACACATTGTCGTCCTCCTTCCATTCAATCGGTATGACGCTTATATTGCCTATACAGTCCTTGCAACAGGCGAGTAGCAGAGAAAATCGGTCGCGGGCTGATATTTTCCAACTTTGTTCGGCGATATCGAGAAGCCAGCCTTCTGGTATAAGCCCGTCAAAAAATGGAAATAGCACTTTGTCGCGATAAGGTTTATCAGTCAAGGGCAGGGTAAGACTTACCGGCAATGCTCCGGCAGATTTGAGATAATCGGAGTCATATCGAAATTCATAGCCCATATCGTCCTCGGTTAAAATCCCGGCAAGTACATTGTTGATATATATATTGGCCTGTTTCATATTTCAGTGTTTTTTGCGGGAGTCATCGTGGCGCCGAAAAGGGCAAGAACTTGATTTACTTTGTCGAGTCGCAGAGTTTCTTTACCTTGTTCGAGTTCGCGCACAAAGCGCAGGCCTACTCCGGATTTCTGGGACAGGTCTACTTGCGTAAGTCTGTATTGCTTGCGCATCTCTTTCACGTATTTAGCTAACTGAGTCATAAAAATATACCCTTTAGGGTACAAAGGTAATAAAATCCATCGAAATTACACCATATAGGGTATAAAATTCGAGAATTATTATGCAATTATACCCTAACGGTGGTAATTTAGCTTCGGGTTTGATAATACTGCAACCGCTGTTACTGTAACTGAGGTTGTAGTAATTGTTGATGGCGGAAAAATAAAGCGCCGGGCCTGAGTGGCCGGCGCTTTGATGTTTTTATCATGCTGTCGCCCGGTGGGGCGAGGGGATTATTCTGCGGCAACGACTTCGAAGTTGATGTCGACGCTGACTTCTTTGTGAAGTTTGGCTGTGGCGGTGTATTTGCCGACTTCCTTGACGGGAGTGTTGATGGTGATGACACGGCGGTCGACGTTGTGGCCGAGTTTTTCGAGTTCTTCGGCAATCTGAACGTTGTTGACAGAGCCGTAGATTGTGCCTGTCTCGCTGACCTTGGCGGGAATTGTGAGCTCTACTGTTGCGAGAGCAGCGGCAAGAGCTTCGGCATCAGCCTTGATCTTGGCGAGCTTGTGAGCGCGCTGGCGCTGGTTTTCGGCGAGCACTTTAAGAGCCGAGGGAGTGGCGATAACGGCTTTGCCCTGAGGAATCAGGTAGTTGCGGCCATAACCGTCTTTAACTTCAACGACGTCGTCCTTGTATCCGAGGCCCTGAACGTCTTCTTTGAGAATGATCTGCATAGTTATATCCTTAGCTTTAAAGTGGTTATTTCATCAAGTCGGTTACATAGGGCAGCAGAGCGAGGTGACGGGCGCGTTTGACGGCCTGAGCGACGCGACGCTGGAATTTCAGAGAAGTGCCTGTGATGCGGCGGGGAAGGATTTTGCCCTGCTCGTTGAGGAATTTCTTGAGGAATTCGGGGTCTTTGTAATCGATATATTTGATACCGCTGCGTTTGAAACGGCAGTATTTTTTCTTCTTCACGTCAACCGAAAGGGGAGTGAGATAGCGAATTTCTGATTGTGCTTGTGCCATGATTTAGTTCTCCTTTACTTCTTCTTTAGGTTGGTTATTGGCTTTGAGGCTACGACGTTTTGCGGCGTATTCGGCGGCATATTTGTCCTGACGGAATGTGAGGAAGCGGATCACGCGCTCGTCACGGCGGAAAGCTGTTTCGAGTTTCTTGACGATAGTGGGTTCGCCATTGAATTCAACCAGGCAGTAAAAGCCGGTAGATTTTTTCTGGATGGGGTAGGCGAGTTTGCGAAGGCCCCACTCTTCTGTGTTCACGATGGTGGCACCGTTGTCGGTGAGCACCTTGCTGAACTTTTCTACCGCTTCCTTCATCTGGGCATCAGACAAAACGGGAGTTAAAATGAAAACGGTTTCGTAATGCATTGTTAAACTATTAGTTAGTGGTTTGATAAATATTGATTTGTTAAATCGACCGCAAAGTTAAGATTTTTTTTTGTAACATGCAACAAATTGAGTGACTTTGTCATATCGGCGCGGAGAGGGGGAGATGACGGCATGCGGGAGCTAACTGTATTTTTGCTGATTTATTATATAATGATAGTTAAAAATGGGTAAATAGGGGGCCCGGTGTATTGCCGAACGGCTGAAAATGCTTAACTTTGTATTCAAGCATTGGAAAAATGCTCGTTAAAAACTACGAATCTTATCAATTTTATATTTTTTAAACCAATTTTTGCCTATCGAAAGACTTTACTCTAATCAATTAAAGTAAGAAAACATGCAAAATCTCGAAAAGCTTGCCGACGATGTGTTGGTGGCTTATTATTCGGAAGGCAACAACAATGCGTTTGACGTTTTGCTGACAAGACATCAGGCCAAAGTATATAATTACATACTCCAGATGGTCAAGGACCGTAATCTCGCCGACGATATATTTCAGGAAACTTTTGTCAAGGCGATTACGACGATAAAACAGGGACGGTATGCTGAAGCGGGCAAGTTCTCGGCGTGGGTGTGCCGTATAGCCAGAAATCTGATTATCGATAATTTCCGTCAGGAAAAGGTCGAGGCCACGGTGTCGACCGACGACAGCAATTATGATGTGCTTAATCGCAAGGATCTGAGCGAGGACACTATCGAAGACATGCTGATCGACTCGCAGATTCAGGCAGATGTCCGCCGCATTGTCAAGCAGTTGCCCGACTCTCAGCGCGAGGTCTTGATTATGAGATATTACAAGGGCCTCAGTTTTAAGGAAATCGCTGACGTCACAGGCGTCAGCATCAACACTGCGCTCGGCCGTATGCGTTATGCGATTCTCAATCTGAGGCGCATAGCCAAGGAAAACCGCATTGCGCTTTCACGTTAAAAATCACTGATGAAGGATATTACGTCATTTATTACCGGGATAGCCGAAGTCTTATGCGGCTATCCGTTATTTTTTCTACTGATAGGGGGAGGTCTCTATCTTTTTCTGTCGTCGGGCTTTGTGTCGCTCAGGCGTCTGCCCGACTCGATAAGGGAGCTTCGCACCAAGCACGAGGCCCGCGACGGTCAGATTTCGTCGATTCAGGCGCTTGCGTCGGTTGTTGCCGCGACAGTCGGTCTGGGCAATATCGCCGGTGTGGCCATCGCACTGGTGATGGGTGGCCCGGGTGCTATCTTCTGGATGTGGGTCAGTGCCATCGTCGGCATGGCCACCAAGTATCACGAAGGCGCGCTCTCGATCATGTATCGCGGTAAAGACAATACGGGGCGCCCGCGCGGCGGCACGATGTATATCATCGAGAACGGTCTGGGCCGCAAATGGAAGCCGCTGGCACGCTTCTTTGCCATCGCCGGACTTTTCGGCACGATGTGTATCATGAACGCCAATCAGCTGACCGAGGCTGTGATGACGACGTTCTCGACGCCCGAGAGTCTCGGGGCGAACGGTTTTCTGTCGTCAGTCGGATCGGTGACGGGTCTTGACAATGTGTCGGCGTTCCGTCTGCTTTTCGGCATTGGCATAGCGCTCGTCGTGGCTCTTGTCATCTTCGGCGGCATCAAGCGCATAGCCCGCGTGGCCTCGGTGATGGTGCCGTTTATGGTGGGAGTCTATTTTGTCATGGTGCTATACATTATTATAACACACTTCGCCGACGTGCCTGAGGTGTTCCGCCGTATATTCAGCGAGGCGTTCAATCTGCGGGCGGGCTTCGGCGCGTTTGCAGGCATAGCCATCATAGGCGCGCGCCGCGCGGCTCTTGTCAATGACGCCGGCATAGGCACGGCGACAATCATGCACGGCGAGTCGAAAAACCGTCAGCCTGTGCGCGAGGGTCTTATAGCGATGCTCGGTCCGAGCATCGACTCGGGTCTGGTCTGCACTCTGACTGCTATCGCGATACTGCTCTGCGGCAATATCGACGTCGAGGGTGTTAAGGGGCTCGAGATTGCGATGAACGCTTTCAGTTCGGCCATCCCGGCGGGCGAGTATCTGCTGCTGTTTGTCGTCGTCTGTTTTGCGATGTCGTCGATGTTCAGCTATTCGTTCTACGGCACGAGCTGTGCGACATATCTTTTCGGCACGCGCTACGGGCGTCATTATTCGTGGGTGTTCATCGCGTCGCTTGTCATATTTGCCGTGGTGCCTCTCGAGGCTGCCGTCGGCATGTGTGATCTCTTCTACGCGCTGATGGCGATACCGACGATGCTGACGGTCGTGGCTCTCAGCTCGAAGGTGCGTCAGGCCACACGCGACTATTTCGCCGCACGCAAGGCAGGTCAGATCGGCTCGGGCGACACGGACACAAGCAATTCATAGAAACATTTATCACATAAATATCATGGGTAATTTTCTGAGCTATATAGTATGGAACGCCGACCCGGTGCTGATTGACTCGTTTGTCACGGTCAGATGGTACGGCCTGATGTTTGCCATAGGTTTCTGGATCGGTTTCAATATCGTCGCCAAGATGTATAAGCATGAGGGAGCGCCTGAGAAGTGGATGGGTCTGCTTCTGATATGGGTCGCCGCCGGCACTATCATAGGCGCGCGACTGGGACACGTATTCTTCTATGCGTGGGACTATTACTCTGAACATCCGTGGAAGATACTCGCCACCTGGGAGGGTGGTCTCGCCTCTCACGGCGGTGCCATCGGTGTCATCGTGGCGGTGATACTCTACTCGATTTTCACGACCAAGCGCAGCCCGCTGTGGACATTCGACAAGCTTGTCGTGGCTATCGCTCTGGTGGGCGCGCTAATCAGAATCGGCAACCTTATGAACTCTGAGATATTCGGCTATCCGACGACTTTGCCCTGGGGCTTCATGTTTGTGCGCTCGGCCGAGTGGCATGCGCTCTATGAGGGGCAGGCATGTCATCCGACGCAGCTCTACGAAGCGTTCTGTTATCTGGCGCTCTTCGGGCTTCTGATGTGGATGTACTGGCGCAAAAACGCGCAGTGCCGCCCCGGTCTCATCTTCGGTACGTTTCTTGTGGGCATCTTTCTGCCGCGTTTCTTTATTGAGTTTATCAAGAACGATCAGGCCGATTTCGAGGCCGGAATGCTTCTGAACATGGGTCAGCTGCTGAGTATACCGTTTGTGCTTGTCGGTGTCTTCTTTATTATCCGCGCTTTCATGCGTCCGAGGATAACGATGAAGTTCCCCAACAGGTTTGCCGACGAGGAGAGCAAATAAGGATGTATAAAGTCATTAAGGTCGATTAAGGTCATTAAGGCCGTGCCAGGGACGCAGTAATGCGGCCCGCAGCGCGGGTTTTCATGATTTTGGGGTTATTGGAACCTCGTTAGCGGTGGCACCCCACGCCTTAGGCTTCAATCGACGTGTCTAAAAAAACACAAGCGGGCTGCGATGATTCGCGGCCCGCTTGTGGTATTGTGGTTGGTTGATGTCAGATCAGAGACCGAGTTTGGTCTTGACGGCGTTGGTGACGTTGATGACGTCTGCGCCCTGATAGAGAAGGAGATTTTGTTCGTTGGGGAAGATGAATGTGTAGTTGCCTTCCTGACCTACGGCCTTGATGGCGTCTACAAATTTCTGCTGGATGGGAGCGATGAGCTGTTCCTGAAGACGGCTGAGGTCCTGAGAAGCGGTCTGGCGGAACTGGTTGATTTTATTTTCGCGTTCCTGGATCTCCTGCATGCGGCGCTCTTTGATGCTCTGGGGTGTGTTGGCGTCGTCGGCTATAGCCTGGAAGTCGGCGTAGAGTTTGTCGAGCTCGGTGCGGAGTTTCTGGAATTCGTCTTCATATTTTTTAGATGCGTCGCTGAGTTGTGTTTCCATTGCGGCGTATTCGGGCATGGCTTTGAACACGGTTTCGATTTCAACGACTCCAAATTTTTGCGCAAGTGCGCTCATCGGGAGGATGATGGCGATTGCGAGAAGAATTTTTTTGATCATGGTTTACTGTTTTATTATTTTTGATTGTTATTTCGTCTCGAAAAAAATTTAACGCGTAAAATTAACATTTTTATTTTGAATATCCCAATTTGGCGAGGACTTCGTTGCTGACATCGATGCGCGGCGATGCGAAAATGATGTCGCTCGACGATGCCCGGTCGAATATTGCCTGATAGCCGCGTTCGTCGGCGACTTTCTTGATGGCGTTATAGACGTCGTCCTGGATGGGCTTGAGAAGTGTCTGGCGTTTCTGGTAGAGCTCGCCTTCGGGACCGAAGTATTTGTAGCGCAGCTCGGTGGCTTCTTTTTCTTTGGCTACGATTTCTTCTTCGCGTTTCTTGACCTGTTCGTCGGTGAGGAAGACTTTGTCAGACAGATAGTTCTGATAGAGGGTCTCGGCTTCTTTGCCGACGGCCTCGACTTCTTTCTGCCAGCGCTGCGAGAGCTGGTTGAGCTGCTCGTTGGCCATCTCGTAGGAGGGTACGTTCTTGAGGATATACTCCATGTCGACAAGGGCGAATTTCTGAGCCGAGGCGCTGATGCAGCCTGCGATGGCGATTGCCAGTATGATAGCGATTTTTTTCATTTAGCTTGTTGTTTATTATTTGACATATATAATCTAAGACAGATTTGACCTCAAAAGGTTTATATGTCTGATGATTAAAATTCCTGACCGAGGATGAAGTGGAAGTGGCTGCCGCCTTTCTCGTTGAAGACACGGTCGAAGCCATAGGCCCAGTCGATGCCCATCATGCCGACCATCGGGAGGTAGATGCGGACACCGGCGCCGGCGCTGCGCTTGATCGTGAAGGGGTTGAACTGGCTGACCGAGGTCCACGCGTTACCGCCTTCGACGAAGGCGAGGGCATAGATGGTTGTCGTGGGCTGGAGCATGAGGGGGAAGTGGAGCTCGAGGCCGAAGCGGGTGTAGGCGTAGCCTTCGCTCTGCCAGGGCGTGAACTGGCCGTTGTCGTAGCCTCGGAGGCCGATAGTCTCGGTGGCGTAGGTGTAGCTGCCCGACATGCCGTCGCCGCCGACATAGAATGTCTCGAAGGGCGACTTGAGGTATTTGTTATAGCTGCCGAGCAGACCGATGTCGGCGCGTGTCATGAGCACGGGCGTCCACTGGGTGTCGGCGTTGGCGAGCGGAGTGTAGGTGCGCGATTTGAATTTGAGTTTCCAGTATTCGATCCAGCGGTAGAGTTCTTTCTTTGACTGGACGGTGTTCTCCTCGCTGAGTTTCTTCCAGTTTTTCTTGCCGAAGAGTGATGCGGGCGGGGTCATCTGGAGGCTGAGCGAGAACTGGCTGCCGCTACGTGTATAGAGCGGGTTGTCGATAGAGTTGCGCGCCAGGGTGAGACCGAGGACGAAGGCGTTCGACGTACCGTTGTTCATATAGTAGAGGTATTCCCAGTTTTTGAGGTAATACCAGTTGTAGCCGAGCTCGGCTGTGAATGTGAAGTAGTCGTCAGGCCATTTGAGACGTTTGCCGAAGCCGACGTTGACGCCGACCATCTGAAGCACCTTGTTGGGGTCGTATGATGCCTGATAGCTGTTCTGATAATAGTCGTTGTAGCCCGAGCCATAGCCGTAACCGTAGCCATATCCGTAGCCGTAGTTATACATGGCGTTCTGCCAGCGAGAGTTGTAATACGACGAGTTGACGCCTGTCTGGCGGCTGTAGTAGGCCGAGACAGACAGTGAGTTGGGTCGCTTGCCTCCGAACCACGGGTCGAGGAACGACACCGAGTAGGCCTGATAATAGCGTGCGTTGGTCTGGGCGCTGACGGTGAATGTCTGACCCTCGCCCTGAGGAATGACGCCGCGGTAGGTGCTCGGATTGAAGAGGTTCTTTATCGAGAAGTTGGTGAATTTGAGCGACAGTTTGCCGATGATGCCTGTCTGTCCCCAGCCCATAGAGAACTCGACCTGGTCGTTTGCTTTAGACTCGAGGTTGAAGACGATGTCGACGGTGCCGTTCTCTTCGTTAGGCTGCGGCTGGATGTCCATGTTCTCGGGGTTGAAGTGGCCGGTCTGGGCGATTTCGCGGGCCGAACGCATGAGGTCTGACTTGCTGAAGAGTTCGCCCGGCTTGACGCGGAGCTCGCGGCGGATGACTTTCTCGTAGAGACGGTCGTTGCCGTTGATGACGACGTTGTTGATGCGGGCCTGGGGGCCTTCGATGATGCGCATCTCAAGGGCTATCGAGTCGCCGCTGACTTCGCGCTCGATGGGCACGAGGTTGTAGAAGAGGTAGCCGTTGTCCATGTAGAGGTTCGACACGGCGTCGTCGTCTTCGTTGAGGCGTTTGTTCATTATCTTCTGGTTGTAGACGTCGCCGGGCTTCATGCCGAGGTATGCGTCGAGGACTTCTGTGGGATAGACGGTGTTGCCCACCCATGAGATGTCTTTGATGTAGTATTGTTTGCCTTCGTCGACTGTTATGTGGACGTCGACGGTGTGGTCGTCGTAGGGTGTGACGCTGTCGCTGACGATGCGGGCGTCGCGGTAGCCTTTCTCGTTATATTTCTCGAGAATGCGGTTGAGGTCGTCGCGATAGTCGCTCTCGACGAATTTTTTCTGACGGAAGAGGTTGATGAGCTTGCCTTTTTCGTTGGTTTTCTTCATCGTGCGCTGCAGCTGACGGTCAGAGAGCACTTCGTTGCCGTCGATGTAGATTTTGTGGACCTTGACTTTGTCGCGTTTGTCGATGTTGATGTCGACGATCATTTCGTTGCGGTTCGAGAGGTCTTCGGTGAGCTTGATGTTGACCTGAGCGTTGCCGAAGCCTTTGCCTTCGAAGTATTTCTTGATGATGGCCGTGGCGCGGTTGACGATATTCTGGGTTATCTGGTTGCCTTTCATGAGCTGAAGACGTTCCTGAAGGTCTTCGCGCTCGCCTTTCTTGACGCCGTTGTAGTTTACGGCCGAGATTCGCGGATGGGTTCTGAGAACAAGCTCGAGCCACGCTTTGTCGCCGGCTATTTTCTCGACTTTTACCTGAGCCTGGGCGAAAAGGCCCTGACGCATGAGACGTTTGACGGCCTGGGTGATGTCGTCGCCGGGGAGGGTGACGCGGTCGCCGACCTTGAGACCGGCATAGCCGAGGATGATGAAATCTTCATAGTTGGGCGCTCCGGTGACTTTGATGCCTTCGATTTCGTAGGTCTTGGGCATATTGCTGTAGATCATCGGGGGATTGTAGATCGTGTCGACCGGTTCCTGAGCTTTTGCCACAGGGGCTATGGCTGCGAGAAGAGCGGTGATGAAGATTGTCAGTTTATTATGCATAGTCGAAATGATGAATGTCGTGGTATGGTGGTTTATCGTATTTGATATTCTAATATATTATAATCTGTCAGCTGACCTGGTCGCCTGTCAGACCGAAGCGCCGCTGTCGTTTCTGATATTCGGCAATGGCGAGCCTGAAGTCAGAGCCGCTGAAGTCGGGCCAGTATGTCGGTGTGATATACAGCTCGGAGTAGGCGATCTGCCAGAGCATGAAGTTGCTGACGCGCTGGTCGCCGCCGGTGCGTATAAGCAGGTCGGGGTCGGGCATGCCGGCAGTCGAAAGGCTGTCAGAGAACATCGAGGCGTCGATGTCGCCGGGTTTTATCTCTCCGGCGGCGGCACGTGCGGCAAGCCTGCGCGCGGCCTCGACAATCTCCCAGCGCGACGAATAGCTCAGGGCCAGCACGAGGGTGAGGCCGTTGCAGGCCGAGGTGTCGGCAAAGCAGCGCTCGAGACGCTGACGGGCTTCGTCGGGCAGGCTGTTGATGTCGCCGATCATCGTGAGGCGCACGTTGTTCTTTATCAGGTCGGGCGTCTCGCGTTCGATGGCGATGACGATGAGGTGCATCAGAGCGTCGACTTCTTCTTTGGGACGGTTCCAGTTTTCGGTCGAGAAGGTGTAGAGCGTCAGATAGCCGATGCCCATGGCCGATGCCTCCTCGGTGATGCGTCTGACGGTGTTGACGCCCTCGACGTGTCCTTCTGAGCGGTCAAGTCCGCGAGCTTTGGCCCATCGGCCGTTGCCGTCCATGATTATTGCCACATGGCGCGGGATGTTGTCGGGATTGATGTTTATATCGTTGTCTGCCATTGATATCATGCTCGTTGGTTAGTCGACGTAATGACAGGTCTCGCAGCGTTTGCCAAATTCATAGCTGATGCCTATGGTCAGCCGCGAATACCAGTCGGTATCTTTATAAAATGCTGTTTTTATGCCGTTGAGATCGTTCAGCACGGGGCCGTCGAATTTGTCGCCGAAGGCTTTTGTCATGGTGAATTCGAGACCGAGGTTGATGCGCTCTTTGAGTTTGAATTTGATGCCTGCGCCCATCGGGAGGGTGGGGGCAAACGATGTCTTGCCGCCCGACGACGACATTGCCACCCCGATGCCGAGAGTCAGATAGGGCGTCCATCGTTTGAGGCGTTTGTAGGTTTCGCCGATGCCGTAGGCGAAGAAGTTGAATTCGCCGCGGGCGCCGAGGTCGTAGACGGTCGATGTGAAACTGTAGCTTGCGCCGCCGGGCAGGACATTGTCCATGTCGGCTGTGTCGCCGCTGAGGCCGAGAACCGACAGCACGCCGCGGATCGCGAAACGGGTGTTGGGGATATATCTGAACGAAAGTTCGCCGTCGAATCCGGGATGCTTCAGCAGTGATGCGCGGTTTGCGTCGCCGAGATAGCCGCTCATGCCGAGCTGTGCCCCGAAGTCAAACTTATAGGGGGCAGACTGCGCCCCGGCAGCCGCAGGCAGCAGCATGACAAGGAACAGTGTGACAATCGAGACGGTTATGCAGCCGGAACGCTTCATCAGGATGACTTAGATAATGGGTTTGAATGTCAGACGGTTGATGACGGCGCGCCATACTGTGTTATAAGTCTGAGACTGGTCGCCTTCGCCGCCGAAGACATATATATAGGGACACTCCCACTCGACAACCGGCTCGCTGACGAGTGGCGAGAGAGCGCCGTAGACGGGCTGCACGGGAGTGTCGACAAATGACCATCCTGAACGGAGGCTGACGGGCGGATATGTTTTCCAGCTCTGAGCGTCGGCTGCGTCGGCTTTCATCGTTTTTTCGACGATGAAACCGCGGGCGTTGCGCATGGCCGGCACGTAGTCGGGAAGCTGCAGCATGGTGTCTGCGCGACGCCACGTGGCGCCATAGTCATAAGAGATGTATGTCGTCTTCTGGTTCTTGCCGTTTTTGTCAAAACCGCCGAACGCAAGCAGGACAGAATATTTGCTGAAGACCCATGCATTGTTGTGCGAGAAGGCGAAGTAGGGCACTACTGTCATGTCGCCGAGAGCCATCTCAGATTCGCCTTTGCCCACACAGGCCCAGGCGCTGCCGTCGTAGCTCCATGTGGCGGCGGTCATGCTGTTGTCGGGCAGACGGCCGCCGACAATCATGAGCTGGGGCGTCGTGCTCATCTCGAAGCTGTATTTTATCGGCATCGAGGTGGATGAGGCTGGGAAGCCGGCAGGCATCAGTGTGGTCTTCATCGAGGGGTATTCGACTGTGGTGACGCGGCTGCCGTCGGTGCGTCCGCATATAAGGGTGGTTTCATAACCGCCATAGATGTGGTCGACGCTGACGCCTGTGGCAGTCCATGAATGACCGCCGTCAACGGAGCGGTAGAGATGTTTCGATTCGTCAAGGATATAGAGGGCGTCGTCGGTCGCTGAAAGCGATGCGATGACGGGTCTGAAGGCAAATGTCACCTCGGTTTTGTCCCACTCGCCCGAGACGGGGTCGTCTGACGAGGCCATCGAGTAACGGTTGTCATATTTGGTGAGGCAATAGATTGTATTGCCGCACTTTACTGTCTGCTGGCTGTTGACGACGCTGAAGAGAGAAGGCAGCGACGTGCGTTCGAGCCGGTTCCAGACGAGAGAGTCGCCCTTGACCTTGTGGACATTGACATAAATCTTATAGTCTTTTGTTGTGCTGCCGCTGAGCGATTGCAGACGCAGGGTCACGGGACCGTTGCTGAAGTCGATCGAGTCGGTCGAGTTTTCGAGGTAGTTGTAGACAGTGTCGGCCTTTCCCGGTCTTGTGACGATTAATTGAGCCGCGCTGACACCGTTGGTGACGATGACTGGTATGAGCTTGTCGGTCTTTGTGCCGTAAGGCATAGAGTCAGCGTTGAATATCAGGCCTTTGTTGAGGTCTATCGAGAAGAATACAGAATCGAGGTTGCTGAGCACATTGTCGTCGTCGGTGAGCGAGAACGATGTCACCATGACGCTCGACGGGAGTGTCATATCGTATTCGGAGTCTGAGTTGCAGCCTGCAGCCCCTGCGAGAACGGCGGCAGCCGTCAGACCAATTAAAAGTTTTTTCATCTTATATGATGTGTCGTAGTTTATTTTCAAACTACAAAGTTATAATTTCAGTCTAAATAGGGCAAACTCGGGGCGGCAAATCGCTTTTTTTTGGAGGTTTTTATAGGTTTTTAACGTCGACAAGCTCGTTTTGCGAATAAAAACTAAAGGTGTTGGGGCCGACTGTCAGGCACATCACCGGTTTTCGTTCTATGACGGGGGCTGTTACGCCGCCTCTGTCGCCGAATGCTACGGGCGAGGTTTCGACACGCGCCGCATCCCATAATCCCGAGGCGATGAACGACCGCAACACTTCGGCGCCTCCCTCGACGAGTACCGAGGTGATGCCGTGACGCTTGTAAAGTATTGACAGAAGGTCGCCGACGTCGCCGTATTCGCTTATGATAAGATGCTCATCCTGTGTGACGCGCCATTCGGGACCGATGCGTCTCCGGCGGTCGAGTATGACGGGGAGCGGCTTGCGCCATGGCCAGAAACGTGTGTCGAGGCGCGGGTTGTCGGCGATGACGGTCGACGAGCCGACGATGACGGCGTCGTGGAGACTGCGCAGGCGGTGGGTCATGAGACGTGTGACGGCAGTTGAAATCGCAGCGGGTGGCATGACGGCGGGGTCGCGGCGGATGTCGATATATCGGTCACGGCTCTGAGCCCATTTTAGTGTCACAAACGGGCGTCCAAGGGTGTGGGCGGTGAAAAAGAAGGCGTTGATGCGCCGGCTTTCTTCGGCCATGACACCGGTGACAACGTCGACTCCTGCGTCACGGAGCATGGCGATGCCGCGTCCGCTGACCTTGTCGAAGGGGTCTACGGCACCGACGACGACACGGGGAATGCCGCGGCGGATAATCATTTCGGCGCAAGGCGGTGTGCGGCCCCAGTGGCTGCACGGCTCGAGGGTGACATACATGGTGGCGTCTTTGAGTGCCTTCGGGTCGGCGACCGAGTTGACGGCGTTGACTTCTGCGTGCGGGCCGCCTGGGGGCGACGTGTAGCCTTCGCCTATGATGGTTCCGTCGGGACCGGCGATGACGGCGCCGACCATAGGGTTGGGTGTCGTCGTGCCTATGGCGTGTCGCGCGAGCTCCAGGGCTCTGAGCATGTATTTGTCGTTGATGTCGTTCATAGGGATGAGTAGTTTATGGAAAAAGTGTCCCCCTCAAGCGGGTCGCCTGTCTCAATGCCTTTGGTCAGCCATCTTACCCGCTGCTCAGACCGTCCGTGGTTGAAGGCGTCGGGAATTTCATAGCCATACGCTTTGCGCTGCAGGTAATCGTCGCCGATTTTCGATGCGGCGCTGACGGCGTCTTCTATGTCTCCCGGCTCGATCGAGCCGAACATCTCGTTGTCGTTATAAGCCCAGACACCCGCATAGAAATCTGCCTGAAGCTCGAGTCTGACGCTTATTCTGTTGGACTCTTTCTCGCTTGCCTGTGCCATGGCTGTATGCGCCTGGTCGAGAGTGCCGAGCAGATTCTGGACGTGGTGTCCGACTTCATGGGCGATGACATAGGCATAGGCGAAGTCGCCCGAAGCGCCGATCTGGCTCTCCATGCTCTTGAAGAAATCGAGGTCTATATAGACAGTCCGGTCGGCAGGGCAGTAAAACGGGCCCGATTGTGATGTGGCGTGGCCGCATCCCGAGCTGACTGCGCCGGAGTAGAGCACCATTTGCGGACACTCGTATTCGCCCCATCCCTGTCGTCTGAATTCGCGGGTCCACACGTCTTCGGTGCCTGCGAGCACTTTTGATGCAAGGTCGGCGAGACGTTCGTCTTCGGCTGACAGTCGGCCGTCGCTCTCGGTAGTGACGTTGCCGCTGAGATACTGTCCGGCGACATTGCCTATGACGTCGCCGATGCTGCCTCCCGACATAAGGGTTATCACGATTGCGGCTATGACGCCGACGATGCCTCCTCCTATGCCGATAGAGCGACCCGATATACCGCGCCGGTCGCTTATATTGCTGCTGTTTCTTCGTCCGTTAAGTCTCATGAGGTTCTTTGTGGCTTGTTTTTACCGATGCAAATTTACATTATTATTTTAAATAACGTCTGACGAAACTTTTATGGCAGGCCGATAGTTAGATTTTTAATTAAAATTTTACAATAAAAAGACAAGTACGGCGTTATAAAGTCAAACAACAGATGATAACCCTAACAACAGCCCCTGCCTATGGATAAAAATTCTACTCTTGTTTCTCAAAATTCACAAACCCAAGTAAAAGACAGCGAGACTGCCACTATGCCTGCAAAAAGAACAATAGCTTTTATAAAGCAGTTTGCAAGAGTTTACAGTCCGGTCAACACAACAGTCGGAGAAAACGCGGCTGTAATCCTCAACTGATGCCAGACGACGCGTTTTATTCAAAGAATCAAAGGGGTACCCGAAATCAGGGTGCCCCTGATTTCGGCCCCGACGCGTCAAATCTCGATACGGCAAAAGAAAAAAATCGCCAAAAAGGTCTTTTGAATGGCAGATATGTTATATCTTTGCAAGCCAAACAGCGTCAGAAATGCTATATTGAAGGCCTGATTGCCTAAAACGACATGGACACAATATTTAAATTCAACAACATATTCAAACCCGTAATCTGGGGCGGACGACGCATCGCCGAATTCAAGGGTTTGCCCCCACAGGGCGACAATATCGGCGAATGCTGGGAGCTGTCGCCGGTGCCGGGCTATGAGTCTGTTGTCGTCGACGGCGACTTCAAAGGCATGACTCTTCCGCGCCTTATAGACCTCTATGGCGATGAAATCATGGGCCGCAGGCTGATGAAACAGCTTGACGGCAAATTTCCTATAGTTGTCAAAATCATCGACTCTGCCGATGATCTTTCGATACAGGTGCATCCCGACGACGATCTTGCGGCCGAACGTCACGGCACTCCCGGCAAGACCGAAATATGGTACAGCATAGCCCCGGAGACAGGGGCTTGTCTTTACTCGGGTTTCTCTGAGCGTCTTAACGCCGAGACTTTAAAAAAACGCATTACCGACAATACGATCGTCGAGGCGCTTGTCAGATTCGAGACAAAGCCCGGCGATGTCTTTTTTCTCCCTGCTGGCCGTGTTCACAGCATGGGCAGCGGCAATCTGATTCTTGAGGTCCACCAGGCTTCTGACATCACTTACCGCATCTACGACTACGACCGCCGTGATAAAAACGGCAAACCGCGCCAGCTTCACATCGACGAGGCTATCGACGCCATCGACTTCGACGACGTAAAGAGCAAAGACATCCATGCCTGCAACGTCGATGTCTCTGCCGGCGAGACAGCCGAGCTGAAACATTGTCCTTATTTCAATGTCGACCTGATGGGTGTCGGCGGCAGCCTGAATATAGACTTGTCGGGCCGCGACTCGTTTACCGTGCTTTTTGCCGTCGACGGTGATTTCGCTCTTGAGACGAGCGGTGGCGCCCGGGCTGTCCTGCGCCGCGGTGAGACTGTCCTTATCCCGGCCGACGTCAAGGCTGTCACGGCAAACGGAAACGGCAAAATCATCTCGGTCTTTGTGCCCTGACAGGTAATCTTCGGTGCCAAAAATCCATTGGACTAATGCACTACTGTATCTTGGCGCAATGTTTATGTGTTGCAATGGCGGTTTCGCACTTCTCATGCAGAAATATAACTGTTTATGTTGGGATTTACGGGATATTCTATATTTTTGTAGGAAAATTAATCTATTATCGTAATGTCAATCATAAATTACATCAAGTATGCAGTGGTCTGTCTTTGGCTGTTGAGTTCCCTCTGCACATTCGCGGAAATCAGCCCTGTTTTATTCAAAAAATTCGGAGATGCGTATGCTTTTCAGGATAAGGAAACTGGCCTGTGGGGAATCAAAGTCAACGGCGAAGTGCAGTAATGCCAATCTATGACTCGATAGCGCGAGATCCTAATAGTTATGAAAGTATAAGATTTAAATACTTCGATCGTCAGTTTCCAGGGAAGCATGGGCTCCTCAATCAGTTTGAAGTGCTTGTACCTATTTCCGGCTGTGATAGTATTTTGTTAAGTAGCCCTGAAATATGTGTATATGAACGAGATGGCAAGAAAGGCGTTGACCTTCTCCGTCCAATAAAGAAGTACAGGCAAGCTCAAACCAATAAGGTGTTCACTTACAAACGCGAGTCTCATCCCATAAAACCTGGCGATTTCGAGGATCTCGTTTTTGTTGGTAATCCTGATTACCCTTACTTGATTGTGGCTCAGAAAGCCCCCGGCGACTTACGGCTGATATGGCTCGATAATAACGTTGATTATTCCCCGTATTATCCGCCAAAGAAGCTTGGAGGAAACATCGGGAAAGTTATTGCAGGGAAATTGCCTATTAAAGACTTGAATATAAAGAAGTCACTTTATGATCTCAACAAGGAATTTGACAAGATTTCGCTAAAGGAGGGAATAGATTATGTCAGAGCACCTGAGATGTCCCTAGGTTATACAACAGAGCCTCTCGAAAAGAAAGAATCTGTCATCGTTGAGACCATTTCTTCAGGTGGATATGCAGGGACAATCACCGAGGACGGAATCATAAAGTTCCCGGAAAAATACTATGAGTTTCAGGAAGTGGCAAAGCGCGTGCCCGGCAACCCATATGTTTTGGCAAGCAAGTTCGAGCAGTGGTCAGATGAAAATACGCCAAGAACCACGAACACCATTGGTATGGATACGGACAGCAAGTTTGAGATATACCGCAAAGAAGCTAACGAATTTGCTGCTTATTACAAGATTGGAAGTGATTTTTGGAAAGGACTTGTCGAGCATATTGAGGAAATCGGTTGGCAGGACGATCCGATTTATGAGCAGGCAGTGTATTGGGCTGACCGTATGCAAAGAGGACTGGAAAAATACGCCGAGGAAGCCGATGGATTCAACAAAGTCGCTTCAATTACCGAATCTATGAACCGGCTTGCAAGTGCCCTTCTGTCTGCATCCAGTGCAGTGCAAGGCGGTTCAGGCGCCATCTCTGACGAAGATTTCTCTTATTTCGACGACTTAGACATTAACTCCAACGGAGTTTCTGCGACCAAGAGCCTTTCTTATTATCAAGGCCAATATGACCGATGGGCCGATCGCGCTCGTGCGGATTATGAATCCATAACGCGCTACACCACAAAAAACGCCGATGGCAAAAAGGAGGGGCTTGCAGCCCAGTCAGCTTTGCTGTCAACCTATGTGAAGCAAAAGAACTCCTACCGAATGGCTCAGCGAGAGATGCGCAGCATCCGTAACAAAGCGGCTCGCGACGGCTTCACAATAAGTCAGTCGGAATTCGAGAACCGCCCAATTTCATATTAGAGCCGATGTCGGGTTTAAACCGCCGGTTACTCACAAACATTGAGAATTCAAAGCGTGTTTAAACGAAAGATGTCGCCGCCGCAAATGAAAATTGAAAAAATTGAAAATTTCCTGCAATTTGTTTGGTGGTTTCAAAAATTAGTCATACCTTTGCAGTGCTTTAAAAAATGGTGCTCTTAGCTCAGTTGGTTAGAGCGTCGGATTGTGGTTCCGAAGGTCGTGGGTTCGACCCCCACACGGCACCCTAAAAATACCAATCATTATCAGCGTCAACTCTTTAACAGCGTTGACGCTTTTTTATTACCGTTAAAAATGACAGATTCAGAACTCAAAGAGTTGCTTGACTATGAGTCGCGGCGCATCAATTGCGTCGATTTTGTAGATGATGATCCCGTCAGATTCCCGCGACATTTCAGTGACAAACGTGATATCGAGATTGCCGCACTGCTCGCCTCGACGATAGCCTGGGGCAAGCGTTCGATGATATGCCGCGATGCCGAGAAAATGTTTGCCCTGATGGACTGGCAGCCATATGGATATATTGCAGACCGCGGTTTCGAGGAACTGCCCGACATGAACATACACCGCACGTTCTTCGCCGCCAACTTGCGACATTATCTGCGCGGTCTCGCGAGAATCTATGACCGCTATGAATCGCTCGAGGATTTTGCCGCCGCTGTCGGCACGGCTACGGCCGAACTGCCCGCATGGCATCTCGTCGCGGCCATCAACGCCGAATTGTGTGAGGCAAACGGCGGATGTGGCGATTCACGCTGTCTGCCGCTGTCGCTCGACAGCACGGCTCTGAAGCGCTTCAACATGGCTCTGCGCTGGCTGGTGCGTGACGACGGCATTGTCGACCTTGGCGTATGGTCGGTTTTGAAACCGTCGCAGCTCTATGTCCCGCTTGACGTCCATGTCGGCAACACGTCGCGCGAGCTCGGACTTCTCACGCGACGCGCAAACGACCGCCGTGCTGTCGTCGAGCTGACCGACGCCCTACGCCGGTTTAATCCGGAGGATCCGGTGGTGTATGACTATGCACTTTTCGGCCTCGGCGTCTACAATAGTTTTGACGAAGCTCTCGAAAACGCCAAAAAGAGGTAGGTTTAATCTGCGTCGGCGAAATAATCTTCGATGAAACAAACCATTTCTGACGGGGAATTAAAACAATCGCTCCAGACGACGTTGCCCGCGGAGTCGAACATGGTCACAATAGGCACATATCCGCTGTAAGGATATGTGGGTTCACAATACTCATAATGTTCGGGGCTATAGAGATTGGGTAACATTTCGGAGCTTCTGTAAAAAGCCGATTCCAAGTTAGAGAATGTCGGCCAACTCACTCCATGCTCTTTGTTATACTTTTTCGCTTCCGAGCTGCCGGCTCCCGTGAAACCGTAAATGCCGAGTCCTTTGACGGAGTATTCAGCGTATAAATCTCTAAGCCTTATAATAGTTGCTTCGGAAGCCGGACACCATGTTTCCCAAGTTATAAAGACTGTCAGTCTGTTTTGAGAAAAAATGTCTTTGGAACTATATTCATTGCGGTCGAAATCGTGTATTGATGCGAAATATAGCGGCGGCACATCCTGTATGCCGATGTCAAGCCGGTTGCCGTGGACGATATATCCCCATGACATGTGCCATAATTCGTCATTTTCAAGCATTGGGGGTGGTATCTTGCCCTCGATGCCGCAGTCCTGCATGTCGACATGTATAAGGCTTTTGCCTAAGGATTGAGGCAGTGATTTTATCGGACAACCATACATCGATATGATTTTTAAATTTTCGCACAGCGATAACTCTTCGGGTAATTCTGAGGTGAGAGATTGGTGGATATAAAGTTTCTGTAGCTTTTTCAACCGTCCGACAGATTTAGGTATCGGTCCTTCGATTTTGCTGCCGGCCCAACCCAAGAATTCCAGAGCCTCAGCTTCGCCCAGTGTCTCGGGCACGGTACCTGTTATGTTTAAAAAACCGAGCAGAACATATTTGAGTTTCTTGCATTTGAAGAGTTCGGGTGGTATTTCGCCGGTGATATTGCTGCTCTCGAGATAAAAGGTTTCGAGATCAGGACATTGATTCATGTCAGGGGGAATTGTGCCGGTCATCTCTTCGTTGCCGACAACGCGGAATACTTTCAAATTCCTTAGTTTACAAATATTGTCTGGCAATACACCTGAAAGACCGTCAGAGGTGAATCTTAGTTCGGTAACGCGGCCTTTTTCATCGGTTTTTATGCCATACCAAGTGCCTACCGGCTTATCGCTGAGCCAATTCTCGTTGCAATTGGTGTTGTAGCTGTCATGCCAGTTGTCGCCGTTAGTCGATTTGTAGAAATTGACAAGTATCTCGCGCTCAAGAGCGAGCTGATACGCCAGATTTGTTTCCTGAATGACGGTGTATGTCAGCGAGAGTTCGCCGCCGTGAGCCGATATCGTGATTGTGGCTTGTCGCGATTCGCCTTCATTTGGCGCAACGCTGAATGTCAGAGTTTTTTTCTGAGGTTCGCGGCTGTCATGCAGGCTTATCCAATTGCCTTCGCTCGAAATGTTCAATTCATAGTCAGTGTTTGACAGAAATTCGACAGACAGATATCCGCCTTGTTCAGAAACGGTCTTGTTGGTGTTGTCGACAATTTTTAACTGGTATTCTTCAAAATCTATACGGCGTGTGATGATTCTCTTTTTATTTGAGATTACAACCGCCACATATTCTTTGCCTGAATTGTCAGAGGTCGAGACTTTGAGACTGCCGTGTCCGGTCTGTTTGTCGAAGTTTAGTGAGACTGAGGCGCCCGCAGTGGCGGTGGGCTCTACAGTCACGTCGCCGCGGCTTTCGACGGTAAAGGCTATCTCTTTTGTCTCACCGGGCGAGATTGCGATATATTCCGATGAAAATTTGACTCTTAAATAATCTTCATGTCTTATTTCAAATTTATCGCCGCTGCAAAGTGAGAATACTACGCTGTAGTCATCGCTGTTTATTTCTCTGACCAGATTGTTTGACGCGCTGTTGGTGAAGAGGACAATGTCATAGGTGTTGTTATCGGTCAATGTTATTTTGTATTTATTGTCTGACTGCGATATATCTTTTATAAACAGACCGTTTGCACCGGCATCTCTGAGCTTGTTGACTATCTCGGCTTGCTTTTCGTTGTTATATATGTCTTCATTGTCGGTGTCTTTGTTTGGTTCGCTCTCGCTGCAGCCGATAATTATCAGACACATTGATAGAAACGCATACATGAATTTACTGAATTTCTGTTTTTTCATGGCAATATCGAGATTTAGATAGTTTTAGATATTTTATACAAATGTAGTATTGTGATACGCCGTCGCCAAAAAATACATCAAATAATTCACAATAATTAACTTGTTGATTTCTCTGTGTTAATTTATGTAGCGGACGTCCGGTGAAAAAGTTAAGAATTCAGTTGATTCGTCTATTTGATAATTAACGCGGAAGCGCTAATTTTGCATTATCAAGCAAAGCAGGCGCTTATGGCGTCGTGTGCCTTCTTTGATAATCGTTACGGCGCTACTGTTATTTATGTTAAAGGCTTTAAGAGTAATTTTCGCTATCGTCTGCGTGACGGCTGTGACACTGCTTTTTGTCGACTTCACAGGCTTTGCGGCAGACCACTGGAGCTGGCTCGCCAAGATACAGTTTGTCCCGGCGCTGCTGTCGCTCAATCTCATAGTCGTCGCCGCTCTCGTCGTGCTGACACTCGTTTTCGGCAGGCTTTACTGTTCGGTGATATGCCCGTTGGGTGTTTTTCAGGATTTCGTCAACTGGTTTCACAATCACTTCGGAGGCAAACGTGCGAAGCGCGTCAACCGCTTCCGCTATCACGCACCTTATAAAAAGCTGCGTCTGACATTTCTGACGCTGTTTGTCGTCATGATAGCCGTCGGCATAGTCGGCCTCAGTTCGGCGGCATTTGCAGCAGCCGGCCTTATCGAGCCGTACAGCGCGTACGGCCGCATCGCCACACAGCTGTTTGCTCCGGTATATGATGCCGGCAACAACGTGCTCGCCGACATGTCAGCAGCTTCTGACAATTATGATTTCTATCATGTGGTCTCGAGGTTTGCATGGCCGGTGTTTATCGTCGCCGCGCTGACGTTTATCGTCGTGGTGGCTTTTTCATGGGTGGCGGGCCGCAATTACTGCAACATCGTCTGCCCGGTCGGCACCGTCCTCGGCTATCTGTCGAAATATTCGCTGCTCAAACCTGTTATCGATACGAGCAAATGTAACGGCTGCCGCAAGTGTGAACGCAATTGCAAGGCTTCGTGTATCGACGGCCATAATCATACCATCGACTACACGCGCTGTGTCACATGTCTCGACTGCATCGGCAACTGCTCGCAGCATGCCATCAGCTATCGCCCCGCATCGCGCGCAAAAGCCGCCGGCGATAAGGCAGAAGCCAATCCGTCGACCGATACCGGCCGCCGCAGTTTCATCATCACCGGAGCCGCGCTTGCCGGCGGTCTCGTCGCCCGCGCCGCAGTCAAAGGAGACGGAGGTCTCGCACCCGTCAAAAACAAGAAACGTCCCGACCGTGAGACGCAGGTGGTGCCTCCGGGCGCACTCTCGGTCTCGCACCTCAACGCCCGCTGCACCTCGTGTCAGCTGTGTATCAACTCATGCCCCGAGGGAGTACTGAAACCTTCGACCGACATAGAGTCGTTCATGCATCCTGTGTCGTATTATACCGACGGATGGTGCCGTCCCGACTGCACGACCTGCGGCGATGTCTGCCCCGCCGGCGCTATTGTAAGTCTCGACGCCGCTGAAAAGAGTTCGACTAAAATCGGTACGGCCAAGGTCAATCTTGAAACATGCATCTCGGCTTCGGCCGGGCAGCACTGCGGCAACTGTGTGCGACACTGTCCGGCAGGAGCCATATCGATGGCGCGTGTCAGCGACACACCCGGCGCCAATCTGAGACCTGTGGTCGACGAAGCCGCCTGTATCGGCTGCGGCGCCTGTGAGTATCATTGCCCTGTCGGCACCGCCGGCATCATCCGCGCCGACCGCTCGGCTATTTATGTCGAGGGTGTGGACGTTCACCGATTAATCTGATTCTGTCATGGAGAAGAAAGACAACAACATATCGCGCCGCAGGTTTCTCAAGCACCTCGGCATAGGCGCCGTCGCCGGCATCGCTACGGCCTGTGGCGGCAAAGCCGTCACCGAATCAAACAAGAAGAAAGAGCCCGACGGCAAAATGACATACCGCGTCAACCATAACACAGGCGACAGCGTGTCGGTGCTCGGCTACGGCTGCATGCGTCTGCCGACAGTCGCGGGCGTCAAGGATGACGCCGACCCCGAAATCGATCAGGAGGCCGTCAATGCCCAGGTCGACTACGCTCTCGAACACGGCGTCAACTATTTCGACACGTCGCCGGCATATTGCAAGGGTCGGTCGGAACATGTCATGGGCATAGCGCTCGCGCGTCATCCGCGCGACAGTTATTTTATCGCCACGAAGTTGTCTAACTTCGCGCCCTCGACGTGGCCGCGCGAAGAGTCGATAGCAATGTTCGAGAACTCACTCAAAGAGCTGCAGACCGACTATATCGACTACATGCTGCTCCACGCCGTAGGACAGGGTAGTTTCGAGGCTCTCAACGGACGCTATATCGACAACGGCATACTCGACTATCTCAAGGACAAGAAAGAGACGGGGGTGATACGCAATCTCGGTTTCTCGTATCACGGCGACGTCAAGGTCTTCGACCACCTGCTCGAAATGATGGACCGCGGCGAGGTGCATTGGGACTTTGTTCAGATACAGCTCAACTATATAGACTGGAACAATGCCAAGAAAGTCAATCCGCGCAACACCGACGCTTCATATCTGTATGCCGAGCTCGAGCGCCGCGACATACCCGTGGTCATAATGGAGCCTCTTCTGGGGGGCCGACTGGCATCGGTCAGCGCTCCGATAGCGGCCAAGATGAAACAGCGCCGTCCTGACGAAAGCGTCGCATCGTGGGCGTTCAGGTATGCGGCCACACGACCGGGCATTCTCACGGTGTTGAGCGGCATGACCTATCTCGACCATCTTAAAGAGAATGTCGCCACCTATTCGCCGCTCGACCCGATCAGTGACGAAGAAAACGAATTCCTTGAGGTCGTGGCGCAGGAGATACTGCAGAACGACACTGTGCCGTGTACCGACTGCAAATACTGCATGCCGTGCCCCTATGGTGTCAATATCCCCGCGATTTTCGCCCATTATAATAAATGTATCAATGACGACAATGTCGCCCGTGACACCCGCGACCCTCACTATGACAAGGCGCGGCGCGCTTTCCTTGTCGGTTATGACCGCGCGGTGCCGCGTCTGCGTCAGGCTTCGCGCTGCATCGCCTGCGGCAACTGTCTGAGCGAATGTCCGCAGTCGATCAATATTCCCGCGCGTCTTCACGACATCGATCGTTATGTCGACCGCCTCAAGGCCGGAAAAGCATGATGAACACGCGTATAAAAGGACTGCTCATAGGCACGGCTGCTGCTGCCACTTATGGCCTTAATCCGCTCTTCGCCCTGCCTCTTTATGCCGACGGGCTTGATACATATTCGGTTCTGTTGCTGCGATATCTCGGGGCGATACCATTGCTCGCGATAATGATAAAGGCCCGCGGACGCAGTTTTGCCATCAGACGCGACCAGATTGTTCCCGTCATCGTTCTCGGACTCATGCTCGGACTGTCGTCGCTCGGTCTGTTTCTCAGCTACCGCTATATCGACGCCGGCATAGCCTCGACGCTGCTGTTTGTCTATCCGCTGATGGTGGCGTTAATCATGGCTGCTCTCTATCACGAGAAACTGACGATGCAGACCGTCGTCTGTCTCTTGACCGCCCTTGCGGGAATATTTATGCTCAGCCATACGGCGGCGGGGGCGGCAATCAGTGCTATCGGTGTGTTCTGGGTCGTGGTCTCGGCCTTGTCTTATGCCGTGTATATCGTGATTATCAACCGCAGCCGTGTCAACGACATGCCGACGCTGCCGCTGACCTTCTGGCTCCTTATTTTCGGCTCGGTCATTTTCATCGGCGGTGTGGTCGTGAAAGGAGAGCTTATACTTCCCTCGCGTCCTTTGCTTTGGCTCAATACCTTCGCTCTTGCGCTGCTGCCGACGGTAGTCAGTCTGTCGCTGACGACTGTGGCAATCCACATGATAGGTCCGACGCCGACAGCGATACTCGGCGTTTTCGAGCCGGTGACGGCAGTGGTCGTCGGAGTGGCCGTTTTTGGAGAAGTGCTTGGCGCACGGCAGATTGTCGGGCTGATTCTTATACTCGGAGCGGTTACAATGGTCGTGTCGGGAGGAAATCTTGCTGCACAGATTGTTAGAATAAAAAAGATGTTCCCGCCGCTTCGCGGCCGCAGGAAAAAATAAGAGATTATGTCACCACAGGAAGAAATATTGTATTTGCGCGGCGAACTCAATCGCCACAACCATAACTATTATGTCGACAACGCGCCCGAGATAAGCGACCGCGAGTTCGACGAGATGATGACAAGGCTCGAACGTCTCGAGGCCGAGCATCCCGAGTTTGACGACCCTCTGTCGCCGACGCGTCGTGTCGGCTCAGATCTTTCGCACGGCTTCAGGCAGGTCGCCCATATCTATCCGATGCTGTCGCTGGGCAATACATATTCAATCGAAGAGGTCGACGCCTGGGTCAAACGTACGTCGACGGCTCTCGCGGGCCAGGAGGTCAGCATTGTCGGAGAAATGAAGTTCGACGGTACGGGCATATCTCTGATTTATGAACATGGACGCCTCGTGCGCGCCGTCACCCGCGGCGACGGCGAGAAGGGCGACGATGTAACCGAGAATGTCAAGACGATACGCAGCATTCCGCTGCAGCTGTCGGGCGACGACTGGCCCGATATGTTCGAGATACGCGGCGAGATTGTCATGCCCTGGAAAGCCTTCGAGCGGCTCAACGCCGACCGCGCGTTCAACGAAGAGCCTCTTTTCGCCAATCCGCGCAACGCTGCGGCGGGTACAATAAAGCTGCTCAATCCGGCAGAGGTCGCCGCACGCGGACTCGACGCCTATCTCTATTATCTCCTTGGCGAGAATCTGCCATACGATAACCATTATGACAACATGATAGCGGCGCGACGCTGGGGCTTCAAGGTGTCTGACGCCATGACCCTGATGTCGTCGATAGATGAGGTCGACGCTTTCATCAACAGATGGGACACGGCCCGCAAGGAGCTTCCCGTCGCCACCGACGGCCTTGTCTTCAAGGTCAATTCGCTGCGCCAGCAGTTAAACCTCGGCTTCACGGCCAAGTCGCCGCGGTGGGCCATAGCATATAAATTCGCTGCCGAAAGGGCGCTGACACGGCTCAGATTCGTGTCTTTCGACGTCGGCCGTCTCGGCTATATAACCCCCGTGGCCAATCTTGAGCCGGTGTTGCTGTCGGGTACCATCGTCAAACGTGCTTCGCTCCATAACGAGGATATTGTGAAGACTCTCGATATTCATGAGGGTGATATGTTGTATGTCGAGAAGGGTGGCGAGATAATACCCAAAATCACAGGCGTCGAGCTCTCAGAGCGTCATCCCGGCGCCAAGCCTGTCGAATTTGTATCGCATTGTCCCGTCTGCGGGTCGCCGCTCGTGCGTGTCGAGGGCGAGGCGGCGTGGATATGCCCCAACAAAGACGGATGTCCTCCGCAGATAATCGGGCGTCTCGAGCACTTTGTCGGGCGTCGTATGATGAATATCGACGGTATAGGCGAGGAGACCGCCGCGACACTCTATGCGGCAGGTCTCGTCAGAAACATCGCGGATTTCTATGACCTGAAAGCCTCTGATCTTCTGAAACTCGAGGGATTCGGCCCGCGCAGCGCCGAACGGGTCATCGAAGGCGTCGAGGCGAGCAAGAGCGTCGGCTTCGAACGCGTGCTCTATGCCCTGTCGATACCCTTTGTCGGCGAGACGACGGCAAAGAAGATAGCGCGGACTGTCAAGTCGCTCGACAATCTGATGGCTATGTCGCCCGAGCAACTTGAAAGCATCGAGGATGTGGGCAAGAAGATTGCCGTCAGCATCGCCGGATATTTTGCATCCCCTGACAAGCGCGAGATTATCGAGCGTCTGCGCCGGGCCGGTGTCACCCTCGCCATCGATGAAGAGGAGGACGCCGAAGGCAAGACCGATCTGCTCGCCGGCAAGACCTTTGTCATCAGCGGTGTCTTCGCCCGTCACAGCCGTGACGAATACAAGGCGATGATCGAGCGCAACGGTGGTAAAAACGTCGGCTCGATCTCAAAAAAGACAGACTATGTCCTTGCCGGCGAGAATATGGGTCCGGCCAAACTCGAGAAGGCGCGTTCTCTCGGTATTCCCATCATAGACGAAGACGCTTTCCTCGCCATGATAGGGCAGTGAAAGCGAGCAGGAGCGTCGCCCCTGCGGCGATGATGAGATAAGGCAGAGTGCTGTCGCGCCTGCTGACCTCAGACGATACGACGGTTTGAGCCGACGTCGCCAGCGAGTCGAGGCTTTCGCTGACTTCTGTGACCGATGCCGTTCTGCCGCTGCTGACAGTTGCTCTCAATTGGCGCCCGCTGACGGTGATGAACTTTATTTCGCTCTTGTCGTCGGGCCAACGGGCGATTATCATTACGGGCGAGTCTATCTCGATTGCGCCGGTCAGGGAGTATTGACTTTCGATAGCGAGGCTGTCGCCAAGATGTTTAGTTTCATAGCGGTCAAGCCTTTTATCTTCTCTGACAGCGCTTTCCTTGTGGCTGTGGCAGCCCTGACATGTCAGAATGACGGCTGCGATGGTTGTAATCAGGAGTGCTTTCATAGGTGGGCATACTCTTTGGTTGCGTCGAAACAAGGGCAGCCTTTGGCGGCGAAATCGCGATGGCCGTAGATTTTCGCCCCGGGATAGCGTCGGCGCAAATCGGTAAGCAGCGACAGCATAGAGCGTTTCTGGGCGTCCGTGCGCGTGTCTTTCGGATTGCCTTTGGCGTCGAGGCCTCCGACATAGGCTACGCCGACAGACTTCATGTTGTGGCCGAGGCAATGTGCCCCCGATGTGGTTTCGTCTCTGCCTTTCTCGATACGGCCGTCGAGTCTGACTACATAGTGATAGCCTATCGAGTTGAAGCCCCGTTTGCGGTGATAGCGGTCGATTTCAGACGCGCCGATATCGACGCCGTCACGTGTTGCCGTGCAATGCACGATGATTTCAGTGATTTGTCTCATAGCATTGGATTAATTGGTTCGGCTGCAAAATTAATGTCTATAAAAGCCGGTTGTATTACTAAAACAGTGAGTGACTGCAATTTTAGATGTGTTAAAATTTGCGTCTGAATTTTTGTTTTAAAAAACAGGCCGATTATTTTGCATAATTAAGAAAAAGACCTTAACTTTGCACTCGCAAAAGGCGGGATAGCTCAGTTGGTTAGAGCGTCGGATTCATAACCCGGAGGTCCCGAGTTCAATTCTCGGTCCCGCTACACCGCAAAAACCTCGGTTCTCACAAGAGCCGAGGTTTTTTGTTGCCCCGCACTTCAGTCCGGAGTTCCCGTATGACAATACACTCCCGCAAGGATTGACGGTGTGTTGAAATTTATTGGAGGATATTATTAATACTGAAACCCAAATCGTTGGGTATTATATTCAGTAAGGAACTTTTTTCATTTTCTTGATAGATGCATTAGAAAATTTTGATAGCTCTGATGAGTCCTTTTCGTAAATCTGATATGCGTGATAGGTAGGTTCGGTTAAATTTTCGTTGAAGAAGACGAGTATCTTTTTATCTTTTTTGTGATGGAGTATCAGACGTTTGACGCTTTTTGAATAAACAGCGTGCCTGAGCAGTTCTATTGCCTCGGCATCAGCATAAGTCCACGGCGATATAATATCGCCTTTTTTGCCCATGTGTTCACGGAATTTTGAGTGCTTTTTATAATCCTTGTCGAGTTGCCGCTGCGGAATACGATTGGAAACAAACCAATTGTAAAGAAATTTTTCTTCTATAACAGCGGGTATTATTTTGAACAATAAGTGGTTGTTTTCAGTGACTGATACAGGTGATGGTTTTGACGTGGCAGGTTCCAGAATCAAGAAAAGCGAGCCGGTGATATTGTCAAGGTAAGAGGCCAGAAGTGAGCCAGCCGCCGGGATTCCATTGGCTACGTAGTTACGGTTAGATTTAGCATTGGCCTGTGATCTGTAATCAAGCCATGGCTCTATTGCTGCAAGCAACATTACCCCAAGATTACGGTCAATCGCTGTGGCAAACTGATAGAAGTGTCTTAAGTTGTCTTTGTCGAAGTACCCCTTGTAGTCCTCGTGGTCAATCATATTCAGGGCGTCGATAAGCTGATTGGCCAAAGCGAGAAGATCATCTTTTGAAAGCTGCGACAATGCCGCTTCTGTCGGCAACGCAAGAAAAAGTCTGTTTGCCATCAGTTTCTGAATCCGAATAGTACTTCCATATCTGACTGTAACTGTGTGAAGAAGCCGTCAGGTCCGTTGGTGATACGGCATTCTTCTGAAATTTCCATTTTAGTGGGGAGGGCATTGTAGGAGTCGGTATCTCTTTCAAAGAAATAGATGCTGACGCTGTCTGCCGGAAGTATTTCTCTCTTCAGCCCTACGAGAGCTCCGTTGACGATATGGTCGCTGTGGGTCTCGATTATAAACTGTACACCGTAGGCGGCGGCTAAAGAAATCAGCCGCATCAAACCGGCCTGTGCGGCAGGGTGGATATGAGCCTCGGGGTTCTCTAACAAAATCAGTGCGCCCGGTTTTGAAGATAGGATGGCAGTGAGCAGCGACAACGTATATGAAATGCCGAAACCGGTATTCAGGGCATCGACCCAAAAAGGTGATTTTCCCTGACGTCTGAACGCAAGTTTCAATTTATATTGATTGCCGGTCTGGTCAATCTTAAGACTTGTCCCCTCAGCGATTTCATTCATCCACAGTTCTACCTGACGTTTAAGAGACAGGTCGGTTTCTGTTTCCGGGTTATAGTTGAGTTGTGGAATAGGAATATTTTCACTACCGAATTTTTCAAGAAAATATATGCCGTATTCTCCTCGACCCCGTGATTTTGAAATCTGACGGTTTTGATCGACATATATTTCATCTGACTGATAGTCTTCCATCGGGCCGTATCTGAAAGCACTCAGATACTGGAAGTCTTTGTTGAAAAGTGATATTGATTTCAGCCGGGCGGCATCGTATGACGTGTCGTCGGGATTACTTTCGAGATAGGTTTTATCGGGTGCGAGATAATTGAACGAGAAGCGGCATTTGTCTACATTCTTTTCGTCATCATCTGTTGCAGTGAATTCGATGACGAGATGTTTTGCATCGTCGGTTGGATTCCAGTTTACAATGCTTGATGACATTCCGACGTAAAATGAATCACCGCGTAAGTTCAGATTATCAGGTAGATCGCGTTTAATAAAAGATTCGCGGAGCATCAGCATCGATTGGATTACGGATGATTTGCCCATGCCGTTCACACCTGTCAGCAGGGTAATTCTGCCGAGTTCAAGGTTTGTGTTGTCGTGAATCTTGAAATTATGAAGATTGTAATTCTTAATCATATAAGTCTGCCGTTGATAGCGCTGTATATAGCGGATTCCAGTATGTCGTTGCGACGATTGATTTTAGCGATTTTACTTGTGCCGCTTGACAGCAGGTCGGTAAACTCGCGGTCGTTGAACAGTCGGATGTAGTTTGTCTTGAAAAATTCAGCGTTTTCGGCAAGTGCGTTTTTTTCATGTGACAGCATTTTCGACGCAACCGTCATGAGCATGTCGAACAAGGCCTTCGATACGCCTTTGCCGGGTAAGGTAGGGTTTTTGAACGCAAGGTCACCCAGTACACGATCCCAAAGGGCGAGACATTCGACAAAATCTTTTCTTATGACGTCAAGCGTTGCATAGTCTGCATGGTTGAGTATTGCCATCTGATCGTTGAGAAACACATCCATTTTATTACGGTATTCACCGTAACAGCCTCTGCTGAAGGCGATGAATCTGAGCGCATACTCACAATCGGTCATCCTTTTTGAGTC
The DNA here is from genome assembly GCA_902493335.1 of uncultured Porphyromonadaceae bacterium. Taxonomy (GTDB): domain Bacteria; phylum Bacteroidota; class Bacteroidia; order Bacteroidales; family Muribaculaceae; genus CAG-873. The sequence goes on along the minus strand of CABUPJ010000009.1, from coordinate 30,379 downwards.
GACCCGCACCATCTTTTTAAACAATGGATAAGCGGCAAGTTCAGTCAGAAACTTGCTTGCGGTGCCTTGATTCAGGGCATTGCGTATTTCCTGAGGGTTAAGCGGCGTGCCTGCTGAATTGATGCGTTGAAAAAGGATATACTTTACGTTCGCCGGTGTGTTGCCTTTTATGACGTTTGCCGTGACCGTCAGCATGCCCATGTTCAGCTGGTCGGTAAACGAAAAGTCATCGTATCTCCATTTGTCATAATATTCCCCCAGAAAGTCAAGACCTTTTAATGCGAGTTTCTTGTCTATCATGAAAGCTTTTAGGGCACCGAGCCTTTGCAGTCCGTCGATTACAATCCATTTTTTTGAAACGGAGTCATAACTGAAATAGAAGCTCGGCAGTGGCAGGCCTAAAATCAGAGACTCGATGAGCCGGCTCTTTTTCTCGTCGGGCCAGATATCTCCGTTTCTTTGGAATTCCGGAGCCAGATCAATGACATTGTTCTTCATCATTTCTACTAAGGTATTAATGGTGAAGTTTTTGATTTCAACCTCTATCATTGACGGGTCGAAAGGCTCTCGGATGTCTCTGTAGTCAGTCATTGCTAATACTTTAACGCAAAGATAATAAATTAAATCAGACCGACAAAATATAATGGAATGCTTAAGCGGATATTGGGCTGAAGGCTTATCTGACTGTCAGCATGTAGCCGAAACCGCGTTGGTTTATAATCGAGACTGCGGGGTCGTGGCGCAGGGCGCGGCGCAGTTTGTGGATATATCCGTGGAGTGAGTTGCGGTTGCTCGGGTCGTCGCGCCGCCATACGGCGAGCATCAGTTCGCCGGCATCGACTGTCTTGCCTGTATTGGCCGCGAGGTGTTCAAGAATCCGGGCTTCGAAATATGACAGCACGGTCTCGATACCGTCGAACGTCAGCGTCTGAGTGCCCAGATCAAACGTATATCTGCCTATCGTAAATTTTGTGTCGGGATTCAGACTGTCGGCGTGTCGTCGCAGGAGCGCCTTGATTCTTACGGTCAGTTCGCGCAGTTCAAACGGTTTCCTGATATAGTCGTCGGCTCCGGCACCGAAGCCTTCTTCGACATCCTCGACAGAGCTTTTGGCTGTGAGGAAAAGCAATGGCACAGTGGGCGACAGCTCCCTGATTCCGCGCGCCATCGAGAAGCCGTCCATCCTCGGCATCATCACATCGGCCACGACGATGTCGGCACTCTCGGATGCGAACTTGTTCAGCCCGTCAATGCCGTCAGCGGCAGTGATGACTTCATAACCTTGTCCGCGCAGCGTGTCTGCCACAATCAATGAGAGGTCGGCCTCGTCTTCAACAAGCAGTATCTTATGTTTCATCTTTGCAAAAAATTATATTAAATGTCGACCCTTCGCCTTCTTTGCTTCTGACCGAGATGGTCCATCCCATTTTGTCGAGGATGTTTTTTACGTAGTACAATCCTATGCCATAGCCGCGTGCGTCCTGACGGTTGCCGTGAGGCACACGGTAGAATCTGTCGAACAGATAGGGAAGCGACCGTGACGGTATGCCGATGCCGTTGTCGGTGACGGATATGCTTCTTCGGTCACACCGTATGACGATCGTCACACTGTCGCCAGAATACTTTATGGCGTTATCGATAAGATTGTTCAGTATATTGGCCAGATGAATTTTATCTGAAACGACTTCGGCATTATCGTCGACATCGACCTCGACAGATATTTCTTTGTCGCCTCGCATTCTCTGTGCGGCGGCGATTTCCTCGACAAACGGCCGCAGGTTTATGCGTTCATATTTCAGTTGCATTGTCTTGCGCCGTTCCATGCTCATGGCGAGAATATTCTCGATGAGTTCGCCGAGACGTTTCAGTTGCCTGTTGGCGATTTCGAGATATGCCGTTCTTTTCGCAGGGTCATCGTCTGCCTTGTAATTAAGCAGCGCATCGTTGGCCGAGTAGGCGATGGCGACGGGAGTCTTGAGTTCATGGGTCATATTGCTGACAAAATCATCTTTCATCTCTTCGATTGTGCGCAGCCGCGAGATAGTGTTGATGAGATACAGGAAGGCCATGGCGAAAGCTGCCATCAGAAGAAATACTGTCACGATGACGCCGGCCATTTCTGTCAGGATGTGCCGGGTGAGAGGTGTCATGCTGACGCGGTATGACTGTCCTTTATCGGGATTGAAACAATACTTGAATACATCGCAATTGCCTTCTGCCGTCGATTGCGGGCCATGTATTATATTGTCTGATGCGTCCACAATTTCAGTCGAGACAAATCCGGGATATATAGACCGATTGTTGAGACGCCCGGTAATCATACTGTCGAGAACGCTCAGGTTGACAGGGATATAAAAGTCTATTATCGAATGAAACTGACGGCCTAATGTCTGAGAAAACAGATTGTTGAACGAGGGATTTTTATCCGGTGTGAGAGTCTCTACGGCGACTGTCTCGCCGTTGACACAGTTTTGTGCCACCATGGGCCGGCTGTTTTCCAAAGCATCAGCTGTCCCGTCATGGTTCTGACCGGTATTCTGATCAGGTTCAACCTGAGCACGTGTCTCCACATCGGCGCACTCGACTCTGACCCATAACTCGTCGAGATCGGCGTCGGCTATGGCCGACATAACGTCTTTTTCGACAGTGCGTCGGATTGAGCCGTACAAACTGACAAGATAATAGACATTGCAGCAGAAAATGACGGCAATAACTATAATAAATGTCGAGGAGACGGTTTTAAAATGCTTCATGTGAGCAAAAATACTGAAAATATGTCTCGCGCGGTAATATTTAAGACAAAATAAGGATGGAGTTAAGACTAAATAAGGTCGGTCGCGCGGTGTCTTGGGCTGCCAACATTTAATTTTGCTACAAAAAGAAGATATGAAAAAGAGTTTGTTGTCAATCATGGCGGTCGCAGGGCTGACCGCGTTTGTCTTGGTATTATCTCTGCTGGCGCTGACATCATGCAGTCTCGAGAAAAGAGTTTCGGTGAAATTACGGGGTTGTGAGCCTTATCCTCATTCGGGCCTCTCAGACCGTCGGCTTAAAGGACTGAAAATGCCGGGAACCGAATATTCCGATTCTCTTATCCTGTATAGGTCAGGCGCAAGATAGCGGGGGATTGTGCGTGACGGCAGGTCTGTGATGTGACGGGGCTATAGCCGCTATCTTTTCTTTCAATTGAAAACAGTTCCGGCAGCCCGGGGTGTACAGTAATTTTGCGGCGTTGAATTTTAAACACTGTAATGATTATGGATACACCTTTATTTACATGGCTTGCTGTCGTAGCCTTGTTTATGGCTGCGCTTGTCATCAGACTGGTTACAGCCGTGCGTCACAATCACAACAATCATGGGCGCCACCGTCATGTCGTAGAGTTTGGAAGCGAAAGCGAGGAGTTTTTTGCCCCCGGCGACCCCTTGAAGTCTGACGATCATTATTATGACGATTATGAATGACTCTTGTCCGTCTTCGGCTGAAGTCGCGCATTTCCTCGCCGACTACTGTGCGACACTTCTCGGCAGCGGCGCCACATGTATCAGGCTCGAAAAGAATGCCTCGCGCATAGCCCGGGCTTACGGCAAAACGGTCGAGATAACTACGATGCCCAGGCATATCAATCTGTCGGTCAGCGGCGGTTCGGGCGATTATCACGATACGGTAACCGTTGTCGCCTCTGTCAGACAGATACCCATAAGCTACTATGTGAATACGCGGCTGAGCGAACTGAGCTGGATGATAGCCGACGGACGCATCGGCTTCGATTCCGCCCGTTCTGCAATATGCGACATCGTGTCGTCTGACATCCAGAGCCGGTGGCTCGTCCTCTTGCTTGTTACCGTCTCAAATGCCTCGTTCTGTCGCCTCTTCGGCGGCGATGCGGCGGCTATGGCCATAGTCGCCGCCGCTACTTTTGCCGGTTATTGTCTGAAGATTGAGTTGCTGCGCCATCATGTAGATGTGCGCGTCGTCTTCATCGCCTGTTCTTTTGTCTCCGGCGTCCTCGGAGCCTCGGGCCTTCTGTTTTCAATCGGGTCGACGCCTCAGATTGCCCTGGCCACGAGTGTCTTGTATCTCGTGCCGGGAATACCGTTTCTAAATTCGTTCAGCGACATGCTCTACCGTCATTATATCTGCGCGTTCAGCCGTTTTGCCGATGCAGTCATCCTCACCTGCTGCCTGTCGGCCGGACTTTGTGCCGCGATGATGCTGATGAGGGTAGGGATGTTCTAAGAGCTTGTTTAAAAATAAATGTTATCGCCAAGGCTGTCAGTCGTCGAGCAGATTTTCGCGTGTGATGAGGAAGTTATGGGGCTCCATAACGACCGAAGAACATGCGGAAAGATGCCGGCGAATGGCAGTCATGTGATAATATCTTTTCATTATTTTACGAATATAAATCTTTTTAAATATGAGACTTGTCGGTTATAATAAAGTTACTTCCGTCTCGCTTATCCTGGCCGCTTTTCGCTTTGCTCCTCAGTCATGTACATCCGGTACATTCCTTCGTCACAAAACGAAAATCATCTCAAGATAAGCGACCTTGGCATAAACATTTGTTATTAAACAAGCTCTAAATTTTAATGAATATGTGGAATCAATTTTTTCAGGATGCATTATTTTCAGCGATAGCTGCTATCGGTTTTGCCGCTATCAGCCGCCCTTCGCGGCGGGCATATCTCTACTGTGCGCTGATTGCCGCCATCGGTCATTCGGGACGCTTTCTGCTTATGAACAGTCAGGCCGTACATCTCCATATCGTTGCCGCCACACTCGTCGCGTCAATTGTCGTCGGTCTGCTCGCAGTCTTTCTCTCGCCGGTGTCGAAGACTCCCGCCGAGGCCTGTCTGTTTCCGGCTCTTCTGCCGATGATTCCGGGCATCTACGCCTACAAGGCTTTCGGCGGTCTGGCGATGTGCCTGATATACGGCAATGAGGACTCGTTCGGCCACTACTTCTATCTCTTTGCCCAGAACGCACTCACCACAACGGGCATTCTTCTCGCAATGGTTGTCGGAGCGACCATACCCATCTTTATCTTCGAACGGGTATCGTTTCAGGCAACAAGAAAATTTTCTTAACTTTGTCGATGAGACATATTGAAATATGGAACTACGTCAGCTAAAATACTTTGTCAAGGTCGCCGACACCCTTAACTTCTCGGAGGCGGCACGCCAACTGTTTATAACCCAGAGCACACTGTCGCAGCAGGTCAAACAACTCGAATACGAGCTCGGCTCGCAGCTGCTCGTACGCACAAGCCACAGTGTCGCTCTCACCGAGGCCGGACGCGAACTGCTGCCTTATGCCCGCAAGACCCTCAAGGACGCCGAAATGTGTCAGGCGCGGATGGACGACATAAACAGCATGGCCGTCGGCACGCTCAACATCGGCGTGACATATTCGTTCGGCTCGATTCTCAGCGAGACCCTTATAACATTCATGAAGCAATATCCGCGCATCAAGCTGAATATCTTCTACAAACCCATGGCCGAGCTGATGGATATGCTCCGCGACCGTTCGGTCGATTTTGTTCTGGCATTCAAGCCGTCGAAGCCACTTGACGGCGTCGAGTCGCATATACTCTTCCAGAACTTCCTGGCGGCCATCGTCGATCAGACGCATCCCCTTGCGGCCAAAGAGTCGGTCACGCTTGCCGAACTCGAGGCCTACGACCTTGCCCTTCCCGCCCAGGGACTTCAGGCCCGCAACTATTTCGACCAGATTGTGACGCCATATAATAAATTCAGAATCAGAATCGAGCTCAACGAAGTCAACTTGCTGCTCAAGCTTATCCGCGGGTCACACCTCGTCTCGCTCCTTGCCGAAGCCACAATCCACAACGAATCGGGCGTCAAGGCCATACGTCTCGACATCGCCGACAACGAAATGTCAGGCTGCGTCCACACCCTCAAAGACAGCTATCGCAAGCGCTCGATGCAGGAATTCATCAAAATGCTGAGCGAATCCCTCGCCGTCCGCGAACGCCAGAACTCATGGCTCTGAAATACCGGATTTTATAATCCCGAACGATACCTTACGTTAAATATCTCCCAAAGAAAACAACTAAGACGCAGAATGACCGGCGGGAGGCCCATTGATGTAGTGCTGTAGCAAGCTGCGCCGCTTTCAATCAGCCCCGATACCGGGTTGATAAGCAACTGAACGTACAGCCGGATGTCGAATAGCATGATGGCTTGAAAAATAATTCGCGCCTGTTTCATCTTTAAGTGAAATATTTGCTGTACCTTTGCGTTATAATATCAAACGCCAATATACATGCCCATGAGTGAAGTGGAATTATATCTTATGGTGGCGTGAAAGCGTCTCAACGATATGAAGACGACACGCTCCTTAATGGATATGTGATGACCTTGCAAAAATTCGAGAAACTGCTCAGACAGGAAGTAGCAAACGGCAACGTGAATATTACAGAATCGACAATAGAAACCGACAATATATTTGAGCTATGAAACGTACTTCCAAGACACTCGAAGAAATTCTCGGTCCAATTCCGGCAAACGTTCAGGCAGAGGTTGACCTTTCTTTTGAAATATCCGACCGCATAGATGCGCTTATGAGACAAAAAGGTTTATCGAAAAAACAGTTTGCCGACGCTTTGGGACGCAGACCGAGTGAAATCACTAAGTGGTTGAGCGGTCAGCACAATTTCACCATTGCTACGCTTGCTATGCTCTCTTCTTTCTTCGGACAGCCGATTATTACGGTCAGTTGAACTTACTAATGAATAATATTATGGCAAGCAAGGCAATTAAATTTTTGGAGGAACATCAAAATGAGACCCCTTCGCGGTTTGCAGAGGAAGCAGCATGGCGAAAGGAAAATGCAGGTTGGCTCCGCTGGTCGCGTCAGCTTGCCGTAACTCTTATAGGCTACATGCAGGACAACGGCCTCAAAAGAGCCTACCTTGCTGCTCGCCTCGGCGTAAGTCCTCAGTATGTCAGCAAATTATTGTCGGGTACCGAAAATCTCAGTTTCAAGAGTGTAGCCCATATTGAGGATAAGCTTGGCATTTCTTGTTTCGCAATGGTATAATATATCTTTGTGATGCCATCGCAGTTCAACTCATATATCGACTTTTTAGATCTCACGGCAGCTACTGATTTTTGCCGCGAGAAGGGTGTGCTGTGCCATTATAAGAAAGGAGAGCGTTTTGTCCAGCAAGGGACAATCGCTCGTTATGCAGCCCTTGTAGTGTCGGGATATTTCAAAGTAACGACCCTTAATGATTCGGGAGATGAGGCAGTGATAAATTTTGCTTTCCCGGATCAGTTCATTACAGATTTCCATTCGTCTTTACGCGGAGAAACCTCTCAATTTTCAATTATCGCCGGCGCTGATTGCGAGATACTTCGAGTGCCGTTAAATACGTTCAAGGAATATCTTTCACCTTCTTTGCTCGATGAATATAAATCGCTGTTCTATATGGTTTTCATGCGGTTGCTAAATCTTTACCGCAAGTCGCCACGTCAGCGTTATGTAGAATTATGTGAACAATATCCCCAAATTGTCGAAACTGTTACATTGAAAGATTTGTCCTCCTTTCTGCTGATTACTCCCAACCATCTCAGCCGTATCAGACGTGATCTGACAAATACGGACACAGGCATCAAAAAATAAGGCGGTTTATACATTTGTTAAGACTAAATCCATTTGCCCCTGCTAACTTTACGGTCAGAAAGGGTTCGACCGAGCCACGACATTTTGGAAAATCAAAGCCTTATACTATATGAAGAAAATATTTTTAATTTCATTGATTCTTGTTCAGACGTGCATTGCTTTTGCGCAGAATTACTGCGTGAACGACACCATTGTCCGCGAAATTCAGTTTCCTCTTACCGAACGAGACTGCGAAACCGTATTCTACTATTTCAATAACGAGTGGATACCAGGAGCTGGTCTTGACATGGTGCCCCGTGACTCTATTCAAGCGGCGGAAATAAAAAACGACGAGTATGGCAATCGTGCCGTATTCCTAACAGTGTCGTCTGAAACTCAGGACAGAATAAAAGCGGAAGCGAGGAATACGTGGCCATATCTTGAACCCAGCTGCGAGTTTCCCGGAGGCAACGGAAAACTTAAAGAATGGCTTGATGAAAATATCCGTATTCCCGAAGGATTCAAGGGCAGTGAACGAGTATTTGTTAAATTCACCGTTCATCCAGACGGCTCTATCAGCGACGCAACAATTTATAGGCGGCGGAGCCAAAACGAGGCTGTCAATCAGGAGGCACTAAGGCTTGTGAATGCCATGCCTAAATTCCGCGTTAAATATTATACTCCCCAAAAGAAAAACTTACACCTTACCCTTCCGATAACATTCAAAGAGCCGGGCGCGATATTTATAAGGGGCGAAGTGTCTAAGTAAATAATTGATTATGAATCTATTGTCTAAGCTTGTCATTGTTATTGTTCTTGGACTTATGTGTTGCGTACCGTTGGTGTATAGCCAATCATCATTTATGTTGGTTAAGAAGAATGGGCATTACTACACTGATGCTACCATAAATGACAACGCCAATACTCCCATATTTGTCGAAACGGGCTTTCACGGTATGGTTGTCAGCGTTGAATGGTACAATAGGATTCTCGCTTCACTGCCTCTTAAAGAAATAAAACTCCAAAAAGAGGAACACTTGCATACCGACCGGACTACTCGGAAAATTGTTAAGCTGTTTAAAGGCAAAGTTCCCGTTGGAGATTTAACGTATGAAGGTCGTGTTTTTGTTGTCGACACAAATGAAGATTATGTAACCATTCCGGTAAATTTACTTAAAAGTGAAGCGGACTCTACTGTATGTTTAATTCGCTTTGATTTCAAAAAGAATGTGCTTGATTATGTTCGGAAAGATGACGTCAACTTGGGAAAGATGCATCAATATACACTTGTTGAAAATGACCCTATGCCAATTTTTGAGGCGACAATCGAATTATCCGATGCATTAGGACACCAGTTGACTAAATTTGGCAAATTCAATTTTGACCTCGGCAATGGTTCGAGTGTTTTCTTTTTTAGAAGACCTATGCTGCCGGCACTAAAAGAGAATAATTTTAAGATACAGACTTCAAGGGATAAGTCTGGCAATATTATAGGACAAGGAATTTTTGCAGGATATTGTAAAATTGGCAACAAATCTAAAACAGGATTCTCTATCGGTATCACAAATAAGATTGAGGATACTGATGAATTGGGTTGTGTCGGACCATCGTTTTTTCAAAACGGTACAGTAATCCTTGATCCAAATAACAATTTGATTTACTATAAATAACAGGCTTTTTTGTATAAGCCGAAATATATTTTAATCGAAAGAAAGCACTTCTTTTGCTGTGTTGATTCGCGGTGTCCCCTGACTCATCAAGCTAACGGGTTTAGTTTATTTTAACGCAAAGATGATCATTCCCATCGGATTGGGCAACAATGAAAATACCAAAACTCAATAGAGTTGTCAAGGTATCGTCCACCTCCGTCCATCAGTTTACGGGCGAAGCTGTCAGGAATGCCGACCTGTTCACATCCTTCCAAAGGTAGAATCAAATCGATTATAGTTCAGCGGATTTTGAACGTAATTTTCTAATTCAGTTGTGCAAGTGTTGTGCAAATATGGCAAAAGAAAATTGCAGTTAGTTGATAATCAACTAACTGCAATTTTAAGTAGTTGCCTTGGAAGGATTCGAACCCTCACAGGCGGAACCAGAATCCGACGTGCTACCATTACACCACAAGGCAATTTTTCGCTTGGCACCGGCGGCTCGCTTGCCGCTCCCTATCGTGCTTTTGCGAGTGCAAAGTTATGCTGTTTTTTTTATCTGTGCAAATTTTTTCGCACTTTTTTTCGGCGTTTTTTCAGACGTTGAATCTGAAGTGCATTATATCACCGTCTTGCACGATGTAGTCTTTGCCTTCGACCGAGAGTCGGCCGGCGTCGCGCACGGGAGCCTCGCCGCCGAGACTGACGTAATCGTCGTATTTGATGACTTCGGCGCGGATGAAACCTTTCTCGAAGTCGGTGTGGATGATGCCGGCGCATTTGGGCGCTTTCGAGCCGCGGATGAAGGTCCATGCGCGCACCTCGTCAGAGCCGGCTGTGAAGAATGTCTGAAGGTCGAGCAGGGCGTAGGCGGCGCGGATGAGGCGCGAGACGCCTGATTCTTCAAGGCCGATTTCGTTGAGGAATTCCTGCCGTTCTTCCCATGTGTCGAGTTCGGCTATCTCGCTTTCGGTCTGGGCGGCGACAATGAGCAGCTGGGCATTTTCGTTCTTGATGGCCTCGCGCACGGCGTCGACATATTTGTTGCCGTTGACGGCCGATGCGTCATCGACGTTGCAGACGTAGAGGACGGGTTTAGAGGTGAGGAGGAAAAGCTCGCGGGCGAATTTGATGTCGTCTGGGGTTTCGAATTTAACCGAGCGAGCCGGAAGACCTTGATCGAGAGCTTCTTTGATACGACGAAGGACGTCGTACTGCATTTTGGCGGTCTTGTCGCCGCCGGTCTGGGCCGCTTTCTGAGTCTTGGCGATGCGGGCCTCGACGGTCTCGAGGTCTTTGAGCTGGAGCTCGTAGTCGATTATCTCTTTGTCACGCACGGGATTGACCGAGCCGTCGACATGGGTGATGTTGTCGTCGTCGAAGCACCGCAGCACGTGGATTATGGCGTCGGTCTCGCGGATGTTTGCGAGAAATTTGTTGCCGAGGCCTTCGCCTTTCGAGGCGCCTTTGACGAGACCGGCGATGTCGACGATCTCGACGGTGGCGGGCACGATTGAGCGCGGATTGCACATCTCGACGAGTCTGGTCAGGCGGTCATCGGGAACGGTGATGACGCCGACGTTGGGCTCGATGGTACAGAACGGGAAGTTGGCCGACTGGGCCTTGGCGTTTGAAAGACAGTTGAACAAGGTTGATTTGCCGACGTTTGGCAGGCCGACGATGCCACATTGTAATGCCATATGCTATTGTAGTTTGTTGCGGTGGTTTATTTTCGGATGCAAAATTACGCAAATTCTGCTGTTTTTTGCTTATTTTTGCAGACTATTTGAATTTGATTTGAAATCCAATCATTAGTATATATTATGAAACCTACATTATTTGTGCTTGCTGCCGGCATGGGCAGCCGTTATGGAGGCCTTAAACAGCTTGACGGCGTTGGCCCTCATGGTGAGACCATTATGGACTACTCTATCTATGATGCCCTTCACGCCGGTTTCGGTAAAGTTGTTTTTGTAATACGTCACGATTTCGAGGACGCTTTCCGCGAGAAGATTCTTTCGAAATATGAGAAACATGTGCCTGTCGAGGTTGTTTTCCAGAGCATTGACGCTCTGCCCGAAGGCTATAAGGCTCCCGCCGACCGCCAGAAACCCTGGGGCACGAACCATGCTGTGCTGATGGGCAAGACTGCCATCAACGAGCCGTTTGCCGTAATCAACGCCGACGATTTCTATAGCCGCGACGCTTTTGAAGTTATTGCTAAAGAGCTTTCTCGTGAAGACCGCAAAAAAGGCGAATACTGCATGGTCGGCTTCCGTGTCGGCAACACCATGACCGAAAACGGCTCGGTGTCGCGCGGCGTCTGCACGACCAAAGACGGCAAACTCACCGATATAGTCGAGCGCACCGCCATCAAATTTGACGACAACCATGATATCGTCTTCAATGACGAAAACGGCGAGCTCTGTCATCTTGAACCGAACGTACCCGTGTCGATGAACCTCTGGGGTTTCACCCCCGACTACTTCGACTACTCTGAGCGCGAGTTCGTCAAATTCCTCAACGAGAAAATCGATGTACCCAAGAGCGAGTTCTATATTCCCTCGTGTGTCGACGCTCTGATTAAGAGCGGCGAGGCCACTGTCGATGTCCTTGACACCAAGGCAAAATGGTTTGGCGTGACATATCCCGAAGACCGCCAGTCAGTTGTCGACAGTCTTGCAGAGCTTCACCGCCAGGGTATATATCCCGACCGTCTGTTTTAATGGATTTTGAATTAAAGGCTACAGCCCCCGGCAGCAATGCGCGTGCCGGTGTGATCACGACCGACCACGGTCAGATCGAGACTCCTATATTTATGCCTGTAGGCACCCTTGGCTCGGTCAAGGGTGTCCACACGCATGAACTGCGTGACGATGTCAAGGCTCAGATTATCCTTGGCAACACATACCATCTCTACCTGCGCCCCGGCACCGATATCATCGAGAAAGCCGGCGGCCTCCACAAGTTCAACGGCTGGGACAAGCCGATTCTCACCGACAGCGGCGGTTTTCAGGTGTTCTCGCTCAGTGACAACCGAAAGCTCACCGACGAGGGCGCGTGGTTCCGCAGCCATATCGACGGCTCGAAGCATCTGTTCACGCCCGAGAAGGTTGTCGACATTCAGCGCTCTATAGGCTCAGACATCATGATGGCGCTCGACGAATGTCCGCCCGGCACGTCCGACTATCAGTATTCGCGCAAGTCGCTCGACCTCACCAAACGCTGGCTTGCCCGCGGCTGGAAGCACTTCAACGAGACCGAGCCCCGCTATGGCCACCGCCAGGCGTTTTTCCCCATCGTCCAGGGCTGCACCTATGCCGACCTGCGCCGCGAGTCGGCCCGTTTTGTCGCCGATCTCGGCGCCGAGGGCAATGCTATCGGAGGCCTCGCCGTCGGCGAGCCGGCCGAGGTGATGTATGACATGATTGAAGTCGTCAACGAGATACTTCCCGCCGACCGTCCCCGCTATCTCATGGGCGTAGGCACTCCGGTCAACATCCTCGAGGCCATCGATCGCGGCGTCGACATGATGGACTGCGTCATGCCCACGCGCAATGGCCGCAACGGCATGATATTCACGCCCGAAGGCACGATGAATATGCGCAACCGCAAATGGGCCGACGATTTCTCGCCCCTGCAGCCCGACGGACCCTGCTATGTCGACCGTGTCTACTCGAAGGCCTACGTGCGCCACCTCTTCATTGCCGAAGAGCTTCTGGCGATGCAGATTGCGTCGATTCATAATCTCGCGTTCTACCTGTGGCTTGTCGGCGAGGCGCGCCGCCATATCATCGCCGGAGATTTCAAACCGTGGAAGACCGAAATGGTCGAAAAACTGATGAGAAGACTCTGATGTTCAAGATACTCGACAGATATATAATAAGAAAGTTTCTCGGCACTTATGTCTTCGCGATAGTGCTGCTGCTCGCCATCGTCATTATGTTCGATGTCAACGAGAAACTCGATTCGTTTCTTAAAGCGCCGCTCAAAGCGACGATTGTCGACTATTTCATTAACTTCCTGCCGTATTTCGCCAACCAGTTCTCCCCGCTCTTTACGTTTATCGCTGTAATATTCTTCACGTCGAAGCTTGCCGGCAACAGCGAGATAATAGCGATGCTCTCGTCGGGCATGAGCTACAGGCGTCTGCTTCGGCCATATCTCGTCTCGGCTCTGATAATAGCCTGCTGCACCTATGTCCTGAGCGCCTATATCATACCCCCGGCTAATGTCAAACGCATAAACTACACCAACACCTACGTCAAAAACAAGCGTGTCGACTACGGCGCCAACATCATGCTTATGGTCTCGCCGGGGCAGATAGCCTATATGAGCCGCTATGACAACATCACCAAGACGGGTATCAAATTCTCGCTCGAGTCGTTTGACGAGAACAAACGCCTCGTCTCGCGACTGACATCGCAGTCGATAAAGTGGGATACGCTCTACAACTGGCGCGTGAGCGATTATGTCATACGCGATTTTGTGGGCGACCGCGAGTATATCAAGAAGGGAGTCCGTCTCGACACGATAATACCGTTTGAGCCCCGCGACTTCCTCATATCGGCCAATGACCACGAGAAGATGACGACTCCCGAACTCGCCGAATATATCGACCGTCAGAAAATGCGCGGTGTCGGCAACATCAAGAGCTTCGAGGTCGAGTATCAGCGCCGCTACGCCATGACAGCCGCGGCCTTCATCCTCACCGTCATAGGCATGGCTCTGTCGTCGCGCAAGGTCAAGGGCGGCCTTGGCGTCAATATCGGCATCGGACTCGTCTTAAGCTTCAGTTATATCCTGTTTATGACAGTGACGCAGACATTTGCGATTTCGGGCATGACATCGCCGCTCGTGGCGATGTGGATTCCGAATGTTATCTATACGGTCATAGCCGTTGTGCTCTACCGCCGCGTCAGCACTCAATAAAGCGCATGTCAGATAAATACATGACGAAAGGCCTGCCGCGAGTCAAACGCAGACAGGCCTTCGTTGTGTTTCGGCACTGTTTATTTTTTGAGATTCTGGGCGGCATTATGGGCTTTCTCGGCGAGAGAATCGAGAGCGCCCGAAGCCATATCTTTAACTTTATCTTTAAGACCGCCCAACTGAGACGAACCGTTTTCACGGGCGTCGCTGAGTTTAGACGCTACAGTGTCTTTGACAGATGAAATCGTGTCGGCGGCTTTATCCTTGAAGTCGTTAAGTTTGTCGCCTGCCTGCTCTTTGATGTCATTGAATTTGTCGCTTGCCTGTTCTTTCAGATCTTCGAGACGGTCTTTTGCGGCAACCTTGCTTGCCGCGCCCGATACTTTTGCCGCAGCTTTGGCGATGGCTTCAGCATTGGCGGCTTCTTGTGCTTTTAAGTCCATAATATTGATTGTTTTTAGAGATTAGTATATTAATAAACATCCGTCAGCTCATAAAAGTTGGCTGATTTTTTGCAGTGATTTTATTCGGAATCATTAATTTTGCATGTGACAGATGTCAGAATTAACAAATGATTGAAGATTACCATGGAAGTCAAAGAACCCAAGCCACTGAACAAACAGGTGGAGCTATGTCTCGAAATCGCCCTCAGGGCACATGCCGGACAGTCTGATCTCGACGGCAATCCCGTGATACTGCACCCTCTGACGGTCGGACTCGCAGGCAAGACGCCCGAAGAGCAGTGCGCCGGATTTCTTCATGATGTCGTCGAGGACACCGACTATACTTTCGGTGATCTGCTGCGCCTCGGGGTTGCTCCTGACATTGTCGACGCCCTCAGACTCCTCACCCACGACAAGGCCGACGCTTATCACGACTATGTGCGCCGCATCGCCGAATCTGGCAACCAACTGGCTATTGCCGTAAAACTTAACGATTTGCACCACAATCTCGAGCGCGGCCGCCGGAGCGGTTATATGCGCCTTGTCGCCAAGCACGAAGCTGCGCTCGCAATATTCGACAGCATGAAAAACAGCTCTTGCGACAAATAACTCGCAAAATTTGCGAGTTATCAGGCGCATGTGTACCTTTGTATAATGCTTTACGCCGAGGTCATCATACCGCGTCCGCTCGACACAACGTTTACATATCGTGTCCCTGACGCACTTGCCGCCGATATCCGCAACGGTTCGAGAGTCATTGTGCCTTTCGGCCCGCGCCGTTATTATACCGGTGTTGTCGACAGCCTCAGTCCTGTCGGCCCGGTCAACACAGACTATGCCATGAAAGATGTAGCCATGGTCGTCGATCCGCGTCCTATAGTGCGCCATCCTCAGGTCAAGTTCTGGCGCTGGCTTGCCGGTTATTATCTGAGCTCGCTCGGTGAAGTGTATGCGGCCGCGCTTCCTGCCGGTCTTAAGATAGAGAGCGAGACTCAGATTGAGCTGAACCGCGAGGCCGTGGCCGATGACGTTTTCGACCTCGACCGGCGCGAAAGCACCCTTATAGAACTGTTGGCATCGAAAGGCGGAGTGATGTCGCCACGTGAGATTTCGTCCGTCGACGGCTTCTCGAATCCCGAACCGGTGATTGCCCGCCTGCTCGACAAACAGCTTGTCGTCATAAAAGAGAAACTCGTCGAGCGCTTTAAAGCCAGGAAAGAGAGCTATGTGGCTCTCGTCGTCAACGATGGTGAGAGTCCCGATGATTTTTTTGCGCGGGTCAAAGGCGCGAAAGCCCAGGAGCGTGCTCTCATGGCGCTGATCAGTCTCGGCGGAATGAAGCCCGACGGTTCGCAGGCCCGTGAAGTGACGCGCAAGACTCTCGAAGAGCGCGCCGCTGTCACCGGACCCATCATCAAGGAACTGCAGAAGAAAGGTCTTGTGCGCCTTTACGACAAGGAAATATCACGATTTACCTATAACGGGCCGACAGTCAGCAGCCTGCCGCAGTTGTCTGACGCGCAGAAACGGGCTTATGAAGAGATTGACAAAGCCTTCATCGACCATCAGGTCACACTGCTCCACGGCGTCACCTCGAGTGGCAAGACCGAGATATATATCACTCTCATCGACCGCATATTGCGTCGCGGCGACCGGGCTCTTTTCCTCGTACCTGAAATCGCGCTGACGACACAGCTCACCCGACGGCTGCAGCGGGTCTTCGGCGATAAAGTCGTCATCTACCATTCTAAATTCTCCGACGCCGAGCGTGTCGAGGTGTGGCTGCGGTTGCTCAACAGCGACGACCCCTGTGTTGTCATTGGAGCCCGCTCGGCTGTTTTTCTGCCTTTCGGCAATCTCGGCCTCGTCATTGTCGACGAAGAGCATGATCCAAGCTACAAGCAGGCCGACCCGGCACCGCGCTATAACGGCCGCGATGCCGCCATCGTGCTTGCCACAATGCATGGCGCGAAAGTTCTCCTCGGTAGTGCAACGCCCTCTGTCGAGACATATTACAAGGCAGTGAGCGGCAAATATGGGCTCGTGACGCTGACCGAGCGCTTCAGCGGCGCCACTTTGCCCGAGGTCGAGATTGTCGACCTCAACCGCGAGCGGCAGGCCGGACGCATGACAGGCGCCTTCGCCGACCGTACTCTCGCCGAGGCGCGCAAGAACCTCAACGAAGGCCGTCAGGTGATATTTTTCCTCAACCGCCGCGGTTATTCGCCTGTCGCGCGCTGCAAGATGTGCGGTTTCGTGCCAAAATGCGATTTCTGTGATGTGTCGCTGACATATCACCGCCGCCCCGAAGAACTCGTCTGCCATTATTGCGGCACTGTCTATCCGATGATGAAAGTCTGTCCCTCATGTCACGAGCCGACACTCGAAGTGGTAGGTTACGGCACCGAGCGTGTCGAAGACGAGATAACAGCCTCGTTTCCCGACCGCCGCATCATCCGCATGGATCTCGACACGACGCGCAACAAGAACGCTTATGCCGACCTCGTCGCAGACTTTTCCGCCCATAAGGCCGATATACTCGTCGGCACACAGATGGTCACCAAAGGTCTCGATTTCGGTGATGTCGGCCTTGTCATAGTCTCTGGCGCCGACCGTCTGGCCGCTTATCCCGACTTTCATTCGACCGAGCGTGCATTCAATCTCATATCGCAGGTGTCGGGCAGGGCAGGGCGCAGGCGTGACACACAGGGCCGTGTGCTCATCGAGACACGTAATCCCGACAATCCCGTCTTTGCTCTCGCAGCCGCTCACGATTATCTGTCGTTCTACAAAACCGAGGTCGACGAGCGCCGTGCCTTCAACTATCCGCCGTTTACGCGTATAATCGATATATATATCAAGCATAAAGACTCAGCCGAAGCAACGCGGCTGGCCAACATCTATGCCGCGCGTCTGCGCGAACTCTTCGGCAATCGTGTCAGCGGGCCGCAAGAACCTATGGTCGCCCGTGTCAAACTGATGTATATCCGCAAGATAATGCTGAAAATCGAAGTCGAGGCTTCGATGACAAAAGTCAAAGAAATCCTCCGCAACCTCTACATCGAGACCGCCTCGTCGCCCCTTACCCGCGGCCTCAGACTCTACTACGACGTCGACCCGGCATAAGCAGACATAAATTGCGTTTATCCGTTTTTTCTGAGAAATTTTATTCATATCTTTGCGTTTAAATGACAAAAGAAGAACTTGTAGCACGACTACGCGACATAGAATGGGACGATTTTGAGGTCAAGGCTGCAAAATATGATCTGCCGAAGAACATATGGGAAACTGTCAGTGCTTTCTCAAATTGCTCCGGCGGTTGGATTGTGCTTGGCGTGAAGCAATCCGGTCGTTTGTTTGAGATTGTTGGTGTCGATAACATCGAGAAACTGGAACAGGACTTTTTCGGGACTCTGCGGTCTAAGAAATTCAATGTACCCCTCTTTGCCACCCTCCATCGCTACGAGATTGACGGCAAGAATATTATTGCATTCTATCTGCCGTCATCAGAGGTCAAGCCTGTTTATTTCGGTTCTCTTGAAAATACATTTATCCGTATGGGTAGTGGCGACCAACTAGCCACTCAACAGGAAATAATGTCGATGATTCGCGACCAATCATTTGGCATCCAGTCGCAGAAATCCATTCCTGATACCAATATTGATATGCTCAATCGTGATGCACTGACCGACTTCAGAGGCGAAGTACGTCATTGGGGCTTGGTTTCACATCTTGACAGCGTGAGTGATGACGAGTTTTGTAAAGGTGTCGGAATCACCGACCATTCCGGTCAACTGACCTACGGGGGAGTGATAATGCTTGGCAAAAGCCCTTACACCTTCAACTTTGTCCCTACATTCTGTGCCGATTACGTCGAGATACCAGGCTCTGGCATGGAGGCCATGACGAATAATTATAACTATCGCATCCCTGAACAACAGAATCTTTGGGAAGCGAGCCGAGTTATTCTCCGCCGCCTTCGCACACTCGTTAACACGCCGATGGTTGGCATCAACGAACGAGGACAGTCGGTAGAGGATTTCTCCGAATACGACATATTACGTGAGGCAATGGCAAACCAGATGGCGCACGCCGACCATTTCAGTCCTCGACGCAGTTGCATCCATGTATTTGACGATCGTATCGAGTTTCTTAATCCCGGTGGCATGCCAATGCCATTGGATGTAATGGAAAGTTCGTTTGAATCCCAACCTCGCAATCCGGTAATCGCAAAACTGTTCCGTCTTGCACACCTGTCAGAGAATCTCGACTACGGACTCCGTAAACTTAAGCGTTGGCAAGAAGTAACAGGACGTCCTATGCACATTGAGACAACAATCAATTCCGTAAAAGTAACCTTTGACCTACAGACCCGTAAAACGGAAAAGTCAGATGTCGCCAAAAATGTCGCCAAAAATGTCGCCAAAAATGTCGCCAAAAATGTCGCCAAAAATGTCGCCAAAAACTTAACTGAGCGACAACAGCATATTATAAATTTAATTAGCGAGAAACCTCATATTACAAGGGCTGAAATTGCAGCTACGATAGGTGTTGCCGTCAAAACAATCGAGCGAGAGCTCATTGCCATTTGCGATATAGTACACTATGTAGGGCCCAAGAAAGGCGGCCATTGGGAAATAAATAAAGAATATAAATAGCTACAATTATTGTAAGAGTTACAAAAGGTGACTTAATTTTTAGGAAAAGTTTTCTCAATTTGGGACGCGACCCTTTTTATGGCTCCATTAAAATCTCCCTGTCTATCCATTCCAAGTCCAAAAGCGCCTCTACAAGAAGCAATCGGTCTCCCCGTTAAATAATCTACAAAGTTAACGGTAACTATAGATTCCTCATCGTTTTGCGTAACACCAAAGCGAACTAATAAGAGTTGTTGCTTCTGTTCGTAAGAAAGTTCATTTATAGCATGATCACCTATCATTTGTAGCCTTGAATTGTCTATGGCATCATATATTCTTACTTCTGCATCCATTAAGGCCGCAGAGCCTTGATAATTCATAACATCAGTTAATGTAGCATATTTATATTTTGATAAATCTGCGGATTGTGAAATTGTTGTCTTAGATGTTGTGCAACTGGCAAGACATAAGAATAATATTAATAAAAAGGAGTAATGCGTTTTTTTCATAATGCAATATATTATTACAGTGCAAAGATAAGTATCTTCTGTATAATATGCGATTTTTTATAAAAATCCTTTGAGATGTTTAATCTGAATATAAAAATAGTATGTTAAATGATGTGTGCAAAACGGATTATTATAACTCTGTCGTTAAAACCATATCGACGAGGTTGAAACGTATTTTGCGAAAGAGCATCATACTTTTTATCCCGAGGTTGTTCTCTTCCATATAGCTGCCGTGCTGTTCGGTCTGGACGTCGAATAATGGCACTGTCACCGAATTGCCGCCAAGAGTCATTGTGGCATCTGGCAATTTATAGCATAGCACCGACCAAACGCCTCCTACTCCGGCCATGTTGACTGTATCGCTTTGACAGTGAGACGTGAGGTACTCCTTGTTGGCTTCGTAGAAATATTTATTGAGACGGCCGAAACCGGCATCTCCGCTGTCAAGCTTCATCATCACGGGCTGCCTGTTGATTTCTGATTCGGTGACGAGATTCATCTCTGAAGAAAAGCACATATTCGGCCGCATATCCGAGGGTGTGGCGGCGACTTCCGGCACATGTATTTCTTTGGCCGAGAAATCGAGAGTCACATCTTTTAGCTGAAGCATAAGTTCGCTGCCTACAATAAATTCAAGGACATCGATATATTTGTCGGCCTCGTCGTTATGACTTCGGATATCAATGACATAGAAAGGAACATCTTTGACAGTGATGTTGCCCAATTTCAATTCTCTGGCGATGGCATATCTTCCGGATGATGTTGCGACGCCGGTGGCTGCGACATCTGCGTCAAGAAATTCCAGCCTGTAGGCTTTTGCCAATGAGTCAGTTATGACATTGACGCCAGCGCCCGTATCAAATGTTATTTTCACAGGATTGCCATTAATCCGGGCATCGGTGATTTGCATTAAATATTGTTGACTGCCGGATTTTCCCGTCGGGACGGTATCAAAAGGTATGGTGCCCATATTCCCGTCGATAGAAATCAGATATGGAGAGTATTTTGTCAAAGCCTTATATTGGGCGGCCATGTTGGCATAAGGTGTGAGACTTGCTGAATCAACGGTCTGGCAAGCTGTAGACAGAACCGAGGAAAGCAAGTTATAGGCCTCTTCATTTTTTCCGACCCGGCTTAAGTCCATCGAGAACATGACCGAGCTTTGAAGAAGCAAATTCAGATCGAGATATTCGGCCTGATTTTTAAGAAGTTCGTCAAAGGCCGGTATGGAAATATCCGGGCGGTTGAAACGGTTGCCGAGCAAGCAGCGTGAAAACACTTCCAGAAACGGATTTATCGAATCTTTCGGCGCGTCATGATAAATATCATATAGGCCGAAGAAGTCCGATGAGTTCATCGCCGCTCCGATGCGCTCGTCGATGCTCTGTGCCATTGCCGTAAAAAATGACAGTACTGTCGTAGTGATGATGATAAGCTTTTTCATGAATGAGCAGGTTGATAATCGCAAAGTTATATATAATCTGTGAAACTTTGATGGCGTCAGGACCTAACAATGCCGGTGGCGGTATTCCGAAGGCGTCATGCCCGTGTGGCGGCGGAAATAGCGGCCGAGATATGACGATGACTCGAAATTATATTGAGCGGCAATCTCCTTGACCGTCATTTCGGTCGATGTCAGCAAAGATTTTATTTCCATCACAATCTGCCGGTCTATCAGCTCTTTGGGCGATGCGGCATATATGCGTTGGGTGACGCGCGACAGGTAATATGGCGTGACGCATAGTCTGTCGGCATAAAACCTTACGCCGTGATGCCGGGGACAATTCTCGAAGAGCAGCCGGCAGAAACCGTCAAATATTTTGCGGCTCGAGCTGATTGTCCTTGTCTTGCTGTCGTTAAGCCGGTGTTTGACTGCCGATTCCAGTCCGAGAAAGAAATTGTGCCAGTGGTTGCGCAGCATTATGTTTTTATATTTACCGTCGGTATTGGTCTCGATCCAGTCTCCGATAGACAGCCACAATTCCATATCGGCTTTCTTATCGCCTGGAATTGTAAATACCGGATTTTCCTCAAGCCAGTCGAAAAATGCTCCTGACGACGTGAACGTGCTTTCATCTGTCAGAGAGGCTGAGAGTTCAAAGCATCGCGTGACGAATCCGGGACTTGTCCGTTTCATAGCGAAGAGCACGTCTGAAAATATAATGACGATATCACCTTTTCGAAAAGGCTGCTCAATAAAATTGATTTCGATTACGGCTCGTCCTTCAACGCAATAAAGCATCATGCACCCTGTCGCGCGCATGGGTTTGTCTGTCTGACCTGAAAAAGAGGTAATAGATGTAGTGTGATATGCCTGACGTTCCATCGGTTTCCTTTTTGATTGCAAAATTAACGGAATTCCGCAGATTCCGGCATAACTGTTTTTAAAAGTCGCCTCATTGTTTGCATTTGTGTTCGGGCTGAATGATGAAACAGACCTAATTTTGCACCCGAAAAAACAGATAACAGTCATATATGAAAAAAAATCACATTTCTTCAGGTTTCTACGGATTGACGGTTGCGTTGACATTTGTGCTTTTGTCGGTGTCAGGTTGCAAAAGCGATGAGTCGCAGCAGCCGCTGACCGAATACGGTTCAATGACAATCGCTCTCTCTGATGTCACGACGGTTGAGAAATTCCCCGCGACAATCAGGGGGCGGCAGGATGTTGAGATTTATCCCCAGGTTTCGGGCAAGCTGACATCGGTTGACGTAAAAGAAGGCCAGCATGTCAAAAAAGGACAGACTCTGTTTGTCATTGACCAGGTGCCATATCGCGCGGCGTTGCAGACCGCCGAGGCAAATCTCAGTTCGGCCAAAGCCGGCGTCGCCTCGGCCCGGCTTGACCATGAAGGTAAAAAAGAGCTCTTTGACGCAGGCGTAGTCTCGGCTTTTGAACTTCAGAAGGCCGAAAACGCGCTTTTGGCGGCCGAAGCGGCCGAGGCTCAGGCTTCGGCGCAGGTAACCGATGCCCGTAATAATCTGTCATATACAGTCATCACCAGTCCGTGCGACGGCGTTGTCGGCACAATTCCGTTCAGGGCCGGTTATCTCGTCGGTCAGAATCTCACATCACCGTTGACGACAATCTCTGACAACTCTGAGATGTATGTCTATTTCTCGATGCCCGAAAACAGGGTCATAGAACTTATACGTTCATACGGTTCGGCCGACAGCGTCCTCGCCGCCATGCCGCCGGTGACGCTTTATCTCAATGACGGTTCGGCTTATGACGCCGGTGGACATGTCGAGAGTATCAGCGGCGTACTCGATAATTCGACCGGCACAGCCTCGGTGAGGGCTGTATTCAGCAATCCCGCCGGACTGCTCCACAGCGGAGGCGCCGGCAATGTCGGCATGGTCAGAAAGAGTGAAGGAGTGATACAGATTCCTCAGTCGGCCACATACGAGCTTCAGGACAAGGTGTATGCCTATCGTGTCTCAGACGGCAAAGCTCAGGCCGTCCGGGTCGAAGTCACGCCGGTGAAAGAAAACAACAGCTATATCGTCCGTTCGGGACTCGACGTCGGCGACGTCATCGTGACCGAGGGCGTCGCCACGCTTCAGGACGGCGTCGAAATAAACTTGAAAAAACAGTAAACCATAGAGTATGACAGTCAAGACATTTATCGAGCGTCCGGTTTTGTCAATCGTGATTTCGGTCGCCATACTGCTGCTGGGTTTCATAGCTCTCGCAGGACTGCCGATAGAACAATTTCCAAATATCGCACCTCCCACAGTCGAGGTGATGACCTCATATCCCGGTGCAAATGCCGAAACGGTAGAGAAGAGTGTCATCGTCCCGCTCGAGGAGGCTATCAACGGCGTCGAGAACATGACGTATATATCTTCGACTTCGTCTAATGCCGGCGACGCTTATCTTACAATCTATTTCAAACAGGGCACTGACCCCGACATGGCCGCCGTAAACGTGCAGAACCGCGTCTCGACCGCCGCCGGCCTGCTCCCCGCCGAGGTCACCAAAATAGGTGTGACCACCAACAAGCAGCAGAAGTCAATGCTCAAGGCTATAACGCTATATAGTCCCGATGACAGTTATGACACGCAGTTCCTCAACAACTATCTGTCGATAAACGTCATACCGAGGCTGAAACGCATTTCTGGCGTCGGTGCGGTGACGCTTCTCGGCTCTAACTACAGCATGCGCGTCTGGCTCAGGCCCGACGTAATGGCCCGGTACGGTCTGATACCTGCCGATGTCACTGCGGCCCTCGCCGCCCAAAACCTCGAGTCGGCTACCGGCTCGTTCGGCGAGAACTATGAGGGTGTTTTCCAGTATACTATGAAATATAAAGGACGTCTTTCGACGCCCGAAGAGTTCGGTGACATCGTCATCAAGGCGCTTCCCTCGGGCGAGGTGCTGCGACTCAAGGAGATTGCCCGAGTAGAGCTCGGCGATGAGGCATACAACTACCGCAGTCAGACAAACGGCCACCCCGGCGCGCTGTTCATGGTCTATCAGACCGCCGGTTCGAACGCGACCGAAGTCATCAATGCCATCGATGCCGAAATCGCGAAAATGTCCGGGTCTCTGCCTCGGGGCGTCGAGTTCGGCGATGTCTTCTCGACAAAAGACTTCCTTGACGCATCCATGCATCAGGTCATAAAGACTTTGTTCGAGGCCTTTTTCCTCGTTGTGCTCATCGTGTTTATATTCCTTCAGGATGTGAAATCTGTGATTATACCGGCGATTTCGATTATCGTATCGCTTGTCGGCACGTTCATAGTCATGTCATTGATAGGATTCAGCATCAACCTGCTGACACTCTTCGCTCTGGTGCTTGCCATCGGTATTGTGGTCGACGACGCCATCATCGTCGTCGAGGCTGTCGAGGCGAGATTCGACATAGGCTACAGATCGCCGTTCATGGCTACTGTCGACGCCATGAAGAGCATCACTTCGGCAATTGTGACGACGACGCTCGTGTTCATGGCCGTCTTCCTTCCCGTGTCGATGATGGGCGGCACATCGGGCTCGTTCTATACCCAGTTCGGTCTCACGATGGCTGCGGCCGTCGGCATATCGGCCGTCAACGCCCTGACATTGTCACCGGCCCTCTGTGCCCTTATGCTCAGACCTCATGGCAGCACCGGCTCAAAACAGGGGTTTGCCGCCAGATACAGAACCGCTTTCAATGCGGCTTTCGCGCATCTGACGCAGAGATATGTGCGCGGCGTGATTTTCTTCGTGCGCCGCAAGCCTGTGATGTGGGCGTCGCTTGTGGTCTCGGTTGTACTGCTCGTCTTTTTCATGAACACGACAAAAACCGGTCTGGTGCCTGACGAGGATACCGGCTCGATCATGGTCAACATCACCACACCGCCCGGGTCGTCGGTCGCACGCACCAATGAGATCATGAAGCAGATCGAACAGCGCATCGACAGCATTCCCGAAATCGAGTTCTACAGCGAGACTGTCGGCTACGGACTTATCGGTGGCGCGGGACCGTCGAGCGGCATGCTTATTGTCAAACTCCATAACTGGAATGACCGCAAGGCTCCTGGAAGCGACGCCCAGAGCGTCGTCGACAGGATAAACGCTATCGGCATGGATATTCCCGACGTGACAGTCTTCGCCTTCCTCCCGCCGCTCATTGACGGTTATGGCGTCAGCAGCGGTTTTGAAATCAATCTCCAGGACCAGGCCGGCGGTCGCGCCGACTCTCTGTTTGCGGTGGGTCAGCGTCTTATCGCCGCGCTGCAGGAGCGTCCCGAGATTTCGGCTGCATATTCGACATTCGATGTCGCCTTCCCTCAGTATACAGTCGAGGTCGACCCTGTCAAGTGTGAGCGCGCGGGCATCACGGCCGATGCCGTGCTTGAAACGCTCGCTGGTTATTACAGCGGCGCGTATGTGTCAAACTTCAACCGTTTCTCTAAGCTCTACCGTGTCATGATACAGGCGTCGCCCGACTATCGCGTCGATGCCGCGTCGCTCGACCGCATAATGACACGCACGCCCTCGGGAATGGCTCCGTTGAGCAGCTTTGTGACTATCACCAAAGATTACGGCCCCGAGTCGGTCAGCCGTTTCAATCTTTACAGCTCCATGGCCATCAACGGCGAGGCCGCTCCCGGCTATAGCTCCGGCGATGCCATCAACGCCGTCCGTGAGACCGCCGCCGAAGTGCTGCCGAAGGGTTACAGCTATGAATTTTCGGGTATCTCGCGTGAGGAAAGCGAGACTTCAGACAATACGGTGCTGATCTTCCTGTTCTGCTTCGTGTTTGTCTACCTTATACTTTGCGGTCTGTATGAAAGTTTCCTCATACCGTTCTCGGTGTTGCTGTCTGTTCCTTTCGGACTGATGGGAAGCTTCCTCTTCGCCAAGCTGATGGGACTTGAAAACAACATCTATCTTCAGACCGGTCTCATCATGCTTATCGGCCTTCTTGCCAAGACCGCCATCCTTGTCACAGGCTATGCCGTCGACCGCCGTAAGGCCGGGATGTCGCTGATACAGTCGGCTGTCGGCGCGGCCAAAGCACGCTTCCGACCCATTCTTATGACCGTCCTGGCAATGATATTCGGCCTTTTGCCCCTGATGTTCTCGACCGGCGCCGGTGCCAACGGCAACAGCTCGCTCGGCACGGGCGTCGTCGGCGGACTTGTCGTCGGCGCTCTGGCGCTGCTGTTTTTCACGCCGGCGATGTTTATTGTCTTTCAGACGCTTCAGGAGCGCGTTCATCCTGTCCAGTTCGGCGCCGAAAAATTCCCCGATCTGCAGATAGAGGCTGAAAAAGAAGATATTAAAATCCAGAAAAAGAAGAAAGGAGAATGAAACATATAATTATCGCGACTGCCGTGGCGCTTCTTGCAGGCAGTTGCACGACATACAGGCAATATAGCCGTCCTGACGGCATAGTCGCCGAAAATCTTTTCGGCGATGATGTGAATGTTGACGACAGTGCTACGATTGCGTCTATACCGTGGCGTGAGTTTTTCAGAGATACAAAACTACAGGCTCTGATCGACTCGGGTCTGAAGAATAATTCAGACCTGGCGATAGCGTC
The DNA here is from genome assembly GCA_902493335.1 of uncultured Porphyromonadaceae bacterium. Lineage (GTDB taxonomy): Bacteria > Bacteroidota > Bacteroidia > Bacteroidales > Muribaculaceae > CAG-873. Next base: position 3,549 of record CABUPJ010000009.1, on the reverse strand, counting down.
ACTGCGAGTCACGCAGGCCGAAGCGTCGCTTTCGTCGGCCCGTCTGGCCTACCTCCCTGCCGTAAACCTCAATCCGCAGGGTGGTCTCAGCAGTTACGACGGCTCTAAAACCCTTAAGACATATTCGCTCGGACTGTCGGCCGACTGGGAAATCGACATTTCCGGCCGCATCACGAATGAAAAACGCGGAGCCTATGCCACATTGCAGGAGCAGAAAAGCTACCGTCAGGCGGTGTCGACGCAACTTGTCGCTACGATAGCCAACACTTATTACAATCTGCTGACTTTAGACAGCCAGCTGGCGATATCGCGCCGGTCGCTCGAGGCGTGGGACGAGATAATCCGCACTCTCGAAGTCCGCAAAAGGGTAGGCGAGTCAAATGAGGCTGCTGTCGCCCAGGCCAAAGCCTCGCGCTATGAAGTAGAAAGCTCGATAATGTCGCTCTCGCGTCAGATAGACGAGATGGAAAATTCGATGTGCACGTTGCTTGGACGCACACCGCAGTCTGTCGCCCGCGGCGATTTGAAGGCTCAGGTCTTCCCCGATACTCTGACGGCAGGTTTGCCCCTTCAGCTACTCGGAAACCGTCCCGATGTGCGACAGGCCGAATATGCCCTGCAGGCATCGGTCTATTCGGTCAATTCTGCCCGCGCGGCATTCTATCCCTCGCTTACTCTTAGCGGCACGGCCGGATGGACAAACAATAGCGGTGCTGCCATTGTCGACCCCGGCAAGTGGCTGTTCAATGTCCTGGGTTCGCTGACACAGCCGCTTTTCAACAAGGGGCGCAATGTCGCCAATCTGAAAATTGCCGAGGCTCGCCGCGAAGAGGCGTTGATCGCATTCCGTCAGAAGCTGCTCGACGCCGGAGCCGAGGTCAACAACGCCCTCGCCCAGTGGCAGAACGCCCGGCAGCGTCTCGACATCAGTCGCCGTCGTATCGGCGAACTCGAGACCGCGGTTAAGAGCACACGGCTGTTGATGACCCACAGCGCCGGCAGCAGCTATCTCGAAGTGCTCACCGCGCAACAGTCGCTTCTGGCCGCGCAATTGACCGAAACACAGGAGACATTTGACAAAATCCAGGGTATGATAAAGCTTTATCATGCCCTGGGTGGCGGCCGTTGACAGTTATATGACAAAAGGCGCCGCAAGGGGAGTCCGGTTTCATATTTTATTCATATCTTTGCGGTTGAAAAAACAATCGTTTTGTCTATGAATTTATTGAAATCTGCAATCACGCTTATCCTCTTTCTGGCGCTTGTCTCTTGCAATGATGATGTTTTTGTCGACCGTCCCGACAGCATCGGCGACGACACCGTCGTCATGCTCGACAGCAACGGCTCGTCAGTCGATATGGGCTATTCGACAAAGAACCTCAAAGGCATAACACTGTCACACGACGGCGACTGTCCTATTTCTGTCTATGCTCCTGACGGCAAGCTGATAGCCGAGACGACTGCAAGCAGTTGCGATGTCACCGGGCCCTGTCAGCTGGCTATGGTCAGCGATTTTGTCTCTGTCTGGGTCTCGTTTGACCGTCAGGGCATCGTCAGCGCCTATGCTGACCACAATGCCTATAACCATGATTTTACTGTCGAGCTGACGTTTGACTATGGCAATAACCGGCGAATGGCTCGTCTCGTTGTCGAGCCGGGCCCGCGTTACCGTCTCACTGACATCAGGTATGATTTTGGAGCCGTCACACGTGAGCCGGCCTCGCGACAGATAAAGTTGCCTGTCGTCAACAATCGCTCTGACAAGGAGTTGCCGGTCGATTTCACCCTGTCGTCATACATACCCGACTATTTCAGGTTTGACTTCGGCGACGATTATGCCGCTATGCTCGAACCGTCGTCGCCCGATCTCGCTCCCGTGCCGACACTCAACGCCGCCGGCGTCGTCGGGCTGTATGGCCGTGGCGCCATGTTTGTCAACTCTGAGATTCAGACCGCCGACAGCGACCTCAGCGGCGAAATTCATGCCGTTGTGCCGCCGATGAGCCGTCTGATTATAACTGTCGAAGTCAGCTACACGACGCTGACTGTGCCCTTCGTCGCAGAGGTGGTAAACGAAAACGGCCGCTTAGCAAGGTTCGGCGGCATTGTTCATGTCGGTGTTCCACGTGATTATAAAGCAGATATCAAGGAGGAAAAATTATGAAGACAAGACTGACAGCAGCTTTTGCGGCACTCGCGCTGGCTGTGACATCTTTAAACGCCGTAGCCTCTGGCGGCTGTGACTCGGCTAAGATAATCAACCGCTTTGCTGTCGAGGCCGGTGTCGCCGGCATACCTCCGACAAGCAGCTTTTTCAAAGGCGATAACATTGACGGCAAACGCATAACCGTCTCGTCTACTCTGCATCTAAAATATGGCTTCAGCTTCGCGCCGGCGACAGTCAGAGGCCGCTGGCTTCCCGGCTCATATCAGGGCATAGGCCTGGGCGTCAATACATTCAACCCCGGCAATATGCTCGGCGTGCCTGTGTCGGCCTATGTCTATCAGGGTGCGCCGTTCTGGCATATAAGCCCGAAGCTGTCGCTTGGCTACGAATGGCAGTTCGGTGCCTCGTTCGGCTGGAAAAAGAATAATGAGCTGACCGATGCGCAGAACATAGTGGGTTCGCATACAAACGCATACATAAATCTCGGTCTGCGACTTGACTACAGGTTCAGGCCCGGCCTGTCGCTTGTGGCCGTAGCCGATGGCTCACACTTTTCAAACGGCAACACCAGTCAGCCTAACTCCGGCGTCAATACCATAGGCGTCAGATTCGGAGTAGTATATACCCCTGATGCCTGCGGTCGTGAATATGATCTTGAACCGCTGCCCGACTTCCGCCGCGGCATAAGCTATGACCTGTTGCTTTATGGAGCGTGGCGGCGCCGTATATTCGAGAGCGGTGACGAAAAAAGCCTGCTGCCGGGTAAATTTGGGGTCGCCGGCATAAGTTTTGCCCCGATGTATGATGTCTGCCAGCTGTTCCGCGCAGGTCTGTCACTCGACGTACAGTATGACGAAAGCTCGGGACTCAAAAAATATAAAGTCGACGGATCGCCCGATTCGGCACCACTGTTCTATCGTCCGCCGTTTATGAAAAGCGTGAGCGCCGGACTGTCGGCCCGGGCTGAATTTGTCATGCCCGTATTTTCGGTTGCTGTCGGCTTTGGCCGCAATGTGCTCGGTCCCTCTGATTCGCGACATTTTTATCAGACACTCAATCTCAAAGCCTATGTCGTGGGTGATATATTCCTCAATGTAGGTTATCAGCTCCATGATTTCAAAAGCCCCGACAACCTTATGCTCGGCCTCGGCTACCGTTTCAATAGCCGACATTGATGATATGAACCAAGGGTTTTAGCCTTTGAAACCAACCGTTTAGCTACTACGGCTGAAGCCTTAGTTCCATACGGCGGCAAGCCGCCGTCACAAGGACAAATTTAGCGCTAACACGTCGCCGAGCTCGGCGACGCACATTAATAGTTTTTGTTCCAACGATGTCAATGTTCTTTTGACATCGTTTTGACTTTTCAGGTGCGCGGGGAT